>NZ_LFJB01000007.1:0-115691 GCF_006658625.1 Bradyrhizobium sp. UNPF46 | reverse complement strand
TCCAGCCACTGCGCAGGGAAGGCCGAGTGATCGGCGACACCTGTATGCTGCTGTGCGGTCTTTTTTGCGCGTGCCTTTCGCGCAGCGGACCGCGGGTGCCAGCCGGCACCCGGCCTTCCCTGCGCCCTCTTGGATTTGAGGGTGGAGTGACCAAGCAAAGCTCGGGCGAAACGCGCCGCGAGGCCGAGAAGACGTGTCTGCGAGCTGAGCTGCGTGCCAGCAATGACGACAGAGCGCACCGCTCCGTCCTCGTCTTATCCCACGCTCTTCCGCTGACTCAGATATCGAAGCGCCAGCTTGACGAAATTGTGCACCACCATCGACGTCTCATCCTCTCTGAAGACCAGAAACACGTCGGCCGTCGGCGGCGAGGGCCGGATCGGGCGGAAGACGATGTCGGCGGTGGTGAAGCGCGCAATCGACTGCGGCACGAGCGCCACGCCGAAACCCGCGGCAATCAGGCTCGGGATCGACTGGGCGTCGACCACCTGCTGGGACACTTTTGGCAGGAAGCCGGCATCGACGCAGCAAGTCTGGACGTAGCGTGCGAAATCGGAGCTATCGGGATCAAGCACGACGTGCTCCTCGGATGCGAGGTCACCGAGGGCGACGCGCTTGCGGCGCGCCAGCCGGTGGGTGCGGGGCATGGCGACAACGACCTCTTCCCGCCACGCAAGCTTGCTGACCAAGTCGCGCTCGGCGGGATCGCCGCGAATGAGACAGATGTTGGTCGTGCGGCCAAGAAGCGCCGCGATCTGCAGCGCCGGCGCCTGCTCGTGCACCGTCATCTTCACCAGCGGAGCGACCTGCCGGTAAGCCGCGAGCAGCTCGGCGAGACGGCCGCGCAGGATGGAGCCGGTCGCTCCGACATCCAGCGTTCCGATCAGGCCGGCCCCGATCGACCGAGCCTCGTCCTCCGCGGCCTTGACCTGGTGCAGGATCGTGCGTCCTCGCAGCAGCATGGCCTCGCCCGCCTGCGTCAGCTCGACCTTGCGGCTAGTCCGGTAGAGCAGCTGGGTCCCGAGCTCCGCCTCGAGAGCCTGGATGTGCTGGCTGAGCGGCGGCTGCGAAAGGTTCAGCCGCCGGGCGGCGAGGGTGAAGCTGCGCTCTTCGGCAACGGCAATGAAGTAACGGAGCTGGCGGAGATCCATAGTGAAAGCCTATCAATCGTGTCGTTCTATATATTGGACTTGATGTCGCACCTGGTCAACGAATGACCGATGGAGCCTTCCAGCGCCCGGCCGCGACGAACGGCTCCGTACGCGACGACCTCACGTCGAGCGCCAACGACAAGAATGGCAAAAGGCTGCAGCCGACCAAGCCAGACGAAAGCCCAGCGAGCGAGGAAAGCCATGTCCAGTTTCGTCATGCCGAAAATCTTCAAGTCACTCTTCTTCCAGGTCGTCGTTGCCCTCGCCGTCGGCATCGCGTTCGGCGTCGGCTATCCGGACACCGCCGTGCAGATGAAGCCGCTCGGTGACGGCTTCATCAAGCTGATCAAGATGCTGGTGCCCGTGATCGTATTCTGCGTCGTCGTGCAGGGCATTTCGGCGGCCGGCGACCTCTCGAAGGTTGGCAGGGTCGGCATCCGATCGCTGCTCTATTTCGAGATCGTCACCACCATCGCCCTGGTGTTCGGCATCGCGCTTGCCTATTACTTCCAGCCCGGCGCCGGAATGAACATCGACCCGAAGACGCTGGATGCCAAGGTGCTCAGCGGCTTCAGCCAGACGGCCGCCCAGGTTGCCGGCGGCGGCGTCTCCGAATTCCTGATGAAACTCATCCCCTCGACGCTGGTCGGCGCCTTCAGCTCGGGCGACGTCCTGCAGGTCCTGATCGTCTCGATCATGTTTGGCTGTGCCGTGTCGCTGTGCGGCGAGCGTGCCAGGCCGGTCATCGAATTCGTCGAGCGCGTGAACGAGATCATCTTCAAGATGATGAACTTCGTGGTCCGCCTCGCGCCCATCGGCGTGTTCGGTGCGATCGCCTTCACCGTCGGGAAATACGGCATCGGCTCGCTCAAGCAGCTCGGCGGCCTCGTTGCCCTGTTCTATCTGGCAGTGGTGCTGTTCGTGGTGATCATTCTCGGGACGATCATGCGGATCTCCGGCTTCAGCCTGTTCAAGCTGCTGGCGTACTTGCGCGAAGAGCTGATGATCGTGCTCGGAACGGCGGCGGGTGACAGCGTGCTGCCGCAGACCATGCGAAAGCTCGAGCTGCTCGGGATCAAGCGATCGACCGTGGGCCTCGTGATCCCGACCGGGTACTCGTTCAATCTGGATGCGTTCTCCATCTATTTGACCCTGGCGGCCGTCTTCATTGCGCAGGCGACGAATACGCCGCTCGCAACGGGCGATCTCCTGGCGATTCTCGGCGTCGCGCTGCTGACCTCCAAAGGTGCCCATGGTGTTCCGGGCTCGGCCATCGTCGTCCTCGCGGCGACGCTGGCTGCCATTCCGGCCATCCCGGCGATCGGACTGGTGCTGATCCTGTCGGTGGACTGGTTCATCGGTATCGCGCGCGCACTCGGCAATTATGTCGGAAACTGCGTCGCGGCGGTCGTCGTCGCCTCCTGGGAGGGGGACCTTGATCACGCCAGGGCGCGGCGTATTCTGAACGGTGAGATCGATCCGTCAGTCGAAAGTCTGCGGGCCGATCCCGTCGATGCCGATGCGCCCGTGGCGGGTCTGCAGACGCTCTGAACGCAGAAAGACCTTGAGTTTGGCAATGGGGACACTCTCGATCGAGCCGTTGACGAAAGAGGCGTTCGCGCCGTTCGGGGATGTCGTCGAAACCAGGGGGATGACGCCCCTGTCGATCAACCAGGGCTACGCCGAGCGGTTCAATGGGCTCGCCAATATCGACGTCGCCGCGGAAGGCGGGCAGGTCAATATCAGCTGGTTCGTCGCCTCGGTGCGGCCGGCGCCGATCGCGATTCGCCTGATGGAACGCCATCCGCTGGGAAGCCAGATGTTCATGCCCTTGAACGGAGCAGATTGGCTGGTCGTCGTCTGCGCGGACCCGCTCGTGTTCTCGAGCTATCGGGCGTTCGCGGCAAAGGGCCACCAGGGTGTGAACTATGCCCGCAATTGCTGGCACCATCCGCTGCTGGTCCTCAAGGACGCCAGTTCGTTCCTCGTCGTCGACCGCAAGGGAGACGGCGACAATCTCGAAGAATATTGGCTGAGCGAGGAGATGCAGCTCGATCTCAGCTCGGTCGCATCGCGCGGGTAACCTTCACGAGGCTTGATGATGTCGTCGCAAACCTATCACGTACCGCAGGGTGGCCTTCCGCCGCAGACGGATCTGCTGAGCGGCCGCGCGGTCTTCACCAACGCCTACGCCGTCATCCCCAGCGGCGTTCAAAGCGATATCGTCACCAGCTACCTGCCGCACTGGGATGGCACGCGCGTCTGGGTCCTGGCGCGACCGCTCTCCGGCTTCGCCGAGACGTTCTCCCATTACCTCATGGAGATCGCGCCGGCCGGGGGAAGTGACAGTCCCGAGCCGGACCGGGACGCCCAAGGAGCACTGTTCGTGGTGGGCGGCAAGCTCGTTCTCAAGCTGGCAGATGGAGAGCGTGAGCTGAGGCCCGGCAGTTTCGCCTATGTGCCGCCCGGCTGCGCCTGGAGCCTTCATAATCGCGGCTCGGGCCCTGCGCAGGTTCACTGGATCCGCAAACTGTACCAGCGCGTGCCGGGGTTGGCCGAGCCCGAGGTGATCGTGACCAACGCGGACTCGGTCGAGCCCGTATCGATGCCGGGCACGGAGGGGAGATGGGCGACCACGCGTTTCATCGACCCCGCCGACATGCGCCATGACATGCATGTCAACATCGTGACGTTCGAGCCGGGCGCGACGATCCCCTTTATGGAGACGCACGTCATGGAGCACGGGCTCTACGTGCTCGAAGGCAAGGCGGTCTACCGTCTCAACCGCGACTGGGTGGAGGTCGAGGCCGGAGACTATATGTGGCTGCGCGCCTTCTGCCCGCAGGCGTGCTACGCGGGAGGTCCCGGCCGGTTTCGCTACCTTCTCTACAAGGACGTCAACCGGCACATGAATCTGCGGCAGGGCGCTCCGCTGATCTAGAGTGCCGAGACCGCGGCCGACAAGCCGCCTGAGGCCGCTCGAAAAACGGACGATCTAGGCCGGTCTTTCGATATGAGCGCGAATGGCGTTTCTGTCGACGTCGATCCAGCCGTGCTCGCGGGCCTTGGCCAGCATGTCATCATAGCCCAGACGCCAGCTGGCATGATCAGGTCGGCCCTGCAGCGAGGGGACCAGGTCAATCGAGACGAGCGCATCGCGATCGCCGAGCAGCGTGATTCCCTTCCATGCCTGGGGATCGAGTGGTGTCTCTGCATGCATCACCAGCTTGAACCTGCGAAAGTCGGATGGTTCGGAAAGCCGGACGACACCTCCGTCGAAGCATTCGATGATCATGGTGTCGCTCCTGTTGCGATCCCCGTCGACAAAGACGGTATTGCCGGATCCCGCCCGGCAAATCCAGCTAGCCGCGCGGCAGCGCGTGCAGAGCACCCTGAAAATTGACGAGCGGATCGCCGTGACCGCCTCGCGTCGCCACGATCCTGCCGATGAAGAGACCATGCGTGCCGACCGTCTGATGATGATGCAGGACGCATTCCAAGGCACCGATCGCCCGCTCGAGGAGCGGAACGTCGAGCGTGCCTTGCTGCCATTGCGCCGTTGCGAAGCGCTCGACGCCCTTGACGCTGCCGGCAAAGCGCAACGCCAGATCCTCCTGCCCGGCGCCGAGGAGGCTGACCCCGAAGCGGCCGTTGGCGAGGATGGCGCCATGGGTCTCGGAGCTGGAATTGACGCCGACGAGCAGGCTCGGCGGGTCCAGGCACAGCGAGGTGACGGAGCTGACCGTCAGCCCGCGCCGTGTCGTGTCCGTCCCCGTCGCCACGATGGCGACGCCGCTCGCGAGGTTGCGCATGGCCAGGCGGAACTCCGCGGCTTCGACCGAGCGGACATCGGGCATTTGAGGCATCTGACATCCCATGACGGACCTCCGAACCGCGCTTCTCGCCGGTTGCGCCTACGCCGAGACCGCCTCGCCCGCGACCTTGCCGCGGCCCGATGTCAGTTCCTTCCGGATCGCGGGAATGATCCTGCTGCCCCACAGCTCGATCTGGCGCAGCATCGTGCGCTGATCGAAATCGCCGAGCTGGGTCTGCAGCGCGATGTGCGTCGGCCTGAGGATGCTGATCTCCTCCAGCATGCGGTCGATCACCTGGTTGACGCTGCCGACGGGCAGATTGCTTCGCATCGTCTCCAGGCTCATGTCGTTCGGTCCCGCTTCCTCCTTGATCAGGTAGCCGTCATCGCTCTGGGCGCGGCGGAACTTCAGGCTTTCGGACAGCCGGCGCTGGAAGCGGGCATTGTCCAGATAGGATTGGATCTCGCTGTCATTGTCGCTGGCATAGGCGCAGCGCAGGAAGCCGAAGCGGGTGCCGTCGATGGAGCGGCCTTCCTGGGCCGCAATTCCTTCGAGGCGCTCGCGCAGGGCCTTGATGGCGTCGAGGCCATTCAGCAGCGCGGTGACGAACAGATTGTGGTTGTCGCGAATGGCGCGGCCGAGCGTCTCGCCGTGGCCGGAGGTGACCCAGATCGGCGGCATCGGCGTCTGCACGGTGCGCACCGCGATCGCGGTCGGCGGCATCCTCAGGTGCTCGCCGGAATAGGAGAAGATGCGCTCCTTCATGCCGGCGTGGAGCACGTCGTAGAATTCGGCGAACAGCGCATGCGAATGGTCGAGGTCGACGCCGAAGCGGTCGAACTCGAACTTCTGATAGCCGGAGCCGATGCCGAGATCGAGGCGCCCGTTCGAGACCGTGTCGGCAAAACCGATCTCGCCGAGCAGGCGCGCCGGATGATACAGCGGCAGTACGCAGACCGCCGAGCCGAGCCGGATGCGCTTGGTCAGGCCGGCGCAGTGAGCGACCATCATCAGCGGCGAGGGGCACAAGCTGTAATTGTTGAAATGGTGCTCGGCGTACCAGGCGGTATCGAAACCGGCCTGCTCGGCGGCGACCGTCTGCTCGACGGCGTTGTTGATGACCTGCTGCGAGCTCTGATGATAGCCGCGCTGCTGCGCCAGAATGAATACGCCGAATTCCATCGGTTGCGTCCTCCCACCATATCGCGGTCGCTGTTGCGATCCGCAGCGGTCGCTGTCGCGACGCGTTCTCATGACGATATGGGCTTGAGCATTTTCGAACAATTGGCGTAATCTGAGCATGTCTTTTGCAAAATCTGAAAAGATCGATGAATCGCCTCCAGGCCATGGAATTGTTCGTCAGCTCCGTCCGCGAGGGCAGTTTTTCGGCAGCCGGGCGCCGCGTCGGCCTCTCGCCGGCCTCGGTGTCGCGCTACATCGGCGAGCTCGAGGCGCAGCTCGGCGTTCAGCTCCTGAACCGCAGCACGCGTCATCTCGGCCTGACCGATGCCGGCAAGATCTTCTTTCAGCGCACCGAGCAGGTGCTGCACGGCATCGAGGATGCCGAAGCCGCCGCGCTCGCGCTGCAGACGGCGCCGCGCGGAACGCTGCGCGTGCACTCGCGGACGCTGTTCGGCATCAAGGTGCTCACGCCGCTGATCCCCGGCTTCCAGAAGCTCTATCCGGAGCTGAAGGTGGAGCTGCGCCTGTCGGAGCGACGGCCTCAGCTGCGCGAAGACGAGTTCGACATCGACTTCCAGATCCAGGCGCCGACGGACCCCGGCCTCATGCAGCGAAGACTGCTGAGGAGCGAGCGGATTCTGGTGGCGTCACCGGACTACGTCAGCCGGATGCCGAAGCTGCGCGAGCCGGAGGACATCACGCGTCACAATTGCCTGACCTACTGGATGGGTCCGGAGGACGTGGTCTGGAAGTTCATGCGCCGGAACCGGCTGCGCGAGATCGTCGTGCCCTCGTCCTTTGGCAGTAACAACGGTGTGGTGCTGTCCGATCTCGCCATCGCAGGCCACGGCATCGCTCTGCTCGACGACTACACCGTGGCAGATGAGTTGAAGAACAGGCGCCTCGTCCGCTTGCTGCCGGGCTTCCGGGTGACGAATTCAACCTTCGACGAAGGGATCTATGCGGCGTTCCTCCAGAGCAGCTATTTGCCGGAGAAGATCAGGGTCTTCGTGGACTACATGGCGGAACACGTGCCGAAGCAGGTCAAGAGATCCGCGCAATAGATGCAAGTCAGTCCGGCGCGAACCGTAGTGCCGGCAGCCCGCGAACGCCGAGGCCTTCGACGGCGAACAAGCCGCCGGCATCGGGATGATCATCGCCGAGTGCGTGGCTGCGCGAGATCGAGGTCACGTGGAGAACGTCGAGATCGGGGCCGCTGAAGCTTACGCTGGTGGGGTGACGGATCGGCATGTCGATGGTCCGCACCATCGTCCCGTCAGGCGCAAATCGCGCGATCTTGCCGATGCGCACGAGCACCGACCAGAGATGGCCGTCAGAGTCGATCGTTGCACCGTCGCAACCTGACCCTAGCGCATCGGTCTCGACGAAGACGCGCTTGTTCGCGAGGGGCCCCTCCGGACCGTAGTCATAGGCCCAGATGATCCGTCTTGCGCTGTCAGCGAGGTAGAAGGTGCGGCCGTCCGGGCTGAAGCACGGCCCGTTGCTTACGGCGAGGTCGGTCTCCAGCAATTCCAACGCACCCGAGGCGTCCAGCCGATAGAGACCGCCCAGCGGTGTTTCGTCCGGAGCGCGGTCGCCGTGCATCGTGCCTGCGAGGAAACGGCCGTGAGGATCGGCCTTGCCGTCGTTCAGCCGCACATTCGGATGGTCGAGCCCGATCGACGGGCCCTCCGTCAGGAGGCGCCGATCGAAATCGTAATGCGCAAATCCGTTGCGCAGCGCCAGGACGACCCCGCCGTCGCTCCGCAGTGCCAGGGAGCCGATCGGTGCGGGGACGCTGAACTGCTCGACCACGCCGGTGAGGGGATCCAGCCTATGGATCGTTCCGGCGAGTGCGTCGATCCAGACAAGGTGCTGCCGGCGCTCGTCCCACACCGGGCTCTCGCCGAGCCGATCCCTGGTCGCGCCGATGCGCCTGATTCGGATCTCGCTCATGGTTCCTCGCGTTGCAATCGTCGGGCTTGACCGATCGGTCGGTGAAAACCTAGTTTCATTCCAAAGATCCTCGGGCCGACCAATGGATTGCGGAGTTCATGACCGAACTGTCAACGATGAAGGATGGCGTTGCGAACCAGGCCGAGGCCTCGGACCGCGTGCTGCAGATCCTGGCCGAGGCCGGGCGGCTGTTCGCCAGCAAAGGTTTCGAGGGCACCTCGATGCGCGACATCGCGCTCGCCTGCGGCATCTCCAAATCGCTGCTCTATCATCACTTCTCCAACAAGGACGAGATCTACGCGCGCGTCGCGGTCGGCTCCACGCTCGAGCTCTATCTGTTCGTGCGTGACCGCATTCCAGACGGGCCACCCTCGCAGAAGATCCGCGCGTTCATGGTTGCTACGGCAGAGTATTTCCGCCGCTACCGCTGGGCCTGGATCGCATCCACCACCGCCTTCTGGAATGATCCCGACCGAAGCCGGCACAAGGAACGGTTGACGCGCCGCGACCGCTTCGAGAACTTCCTGCGCGGCCTGATCCAGGAGGCGATCGACGCCGGCGAGATCCGCAAGGTCGATGTCCCCATGACCGGGCGGCTCATCCTGTCCTCGCTCAACTGGATGCATCGCTGGTACAATCCCAACAAATCCGCGACCCCCGAGCAGATCGCGGAGATCTTCTTCGACATGATCTTCAACGGCCTGCGAAGCGGCGAGCTTGTCGCGCTGCCGTCGGCGGAGCCGTCCAAGACAGGCCGGCGCAAGTCGCGCTGACCGGCGGTCGGCGGCCGCACCTCATTCCAGAACGATGTTCTGCGCCTTGATCACCGGCCCCCACAGCGCCGCGTCCTTGCTCAACTGGGCGTCGAGCCGTTCCGGCGCACCGGTATCGACCATCAGTCCGTCGGTATCGAGCTGCTTGGCGATCTCCGGCTTCTGCATCGCGGCGTTCGCGGCCGCGTTCAGCCGTGCGATGACGTCGCTCGGCGTGCCTGCGGGGGCGTGAAGCGCGGTCCAGAACGATGCCGTGAGGTTGGGATAGCCGGATTCGGCCAGCGTCGGGATGTCGGGGAAGCTCGCCATGCGTCTTTCCGCGGAGAGGGCGAGGATGCGAAGCTGACCGCTGCGCGCATGCTCGATCACGGCGGCGGGCGTTGCGAAATTGAGGTCGCATTCTCCCGACAGCGTCTCCATGATGGAGGCGGGATTGTTGCGATAGGCGACCTCGGTGACCGCAAACCCCATCGACTTGCCCATCATGATTCCGAACAGATGGGTGACGCTGCCCGGACCGAGCGTGGCGTAGAACAGCGGCTTGTCGCGTCCCTTGGCGTAGGTGACGAAGCTCTTGACGTCGGTGGCCGGCGTGCGCGCGTTCACGGTGAGCGACAGCGGCCCGTTGCAGAGCATGGCGACGGAGGCGAAGTCCTCCAGCTTGTAGGGCAGGCTCTTGCGCAGCAGCACATTCAGCGAGATCGGGCCGGTGCCGCCGGCGAGCAGCACCGATCCGTCCTTCGGCGCGCGCGCCACATATTGCGATCCGACGATGCCGTTGGCTCCGGGCTTGTTGTCCACCAGCACCGGCTGGTCCAGGGTTTCCGCCATGGCCTTGGCGATCGAGCGCATCAGGCTGTCGATCGAGCCGCCGGGCGCATAGGGCACGATGATGAAGATCTGCGATGCGCGCGCTCTGACGATCGCGGGCGCACCGAGCGGGGCGGCGAGGGCACCGGCGATCAGAGCTGTCGCCTGGCGTCGGCTGATCCTGGGCATGGGAGTCCTCCTCAAGGTCGTTCTTGCTTGCGTCGAATGTAGATACCGACCGATCGGTCAGTCAATGGGATGTTGGCAGGATATTGCAAGTCATCGTGCTTGGTGTTATCAGCACAGAAAGCTGACCGATCGGTCAGTAGTAGCGATACGGCAACAAGCAAGACAAGCAGAAGCCCAGGAGGAAGCCCATGTCAGGAGATATCGTCACCCTCGAAGTGTCCGACAACATCGCGCTGGTGACGCTGAACCGGCCTCCGGTGAACGCGCTCGATCGCGCCATGCGCGACCGCATCGTCGCCGTGTTCGACGAGATTTCCGAGCGCACTGACGTCAGGGTCGCGATCCTGACCGGCGCGGGGAAGGTGTTCTGCAGCGGCGCGGATCTGAAGGACCGGCCGGACCCGGCCAAGATCGGCGCGTTCCACAGCCACAACCGCATCACGCGTGAGACCGGCAATTGCATTCGCGAATGTTCGAAGCCGGTCATCGCCGCGATCAACGGTGTCGCGCTTGGCGCCGGTGTCGGCCTGATGGCGTCCTGCGACATCTTCTACGCCAGCGAGGAGGCCGTGTTCGGCATGCCCGAGATCAATGTCGGGCTCGCCGGTGGTGCGGCGATGCTGAACACGCTGTTCGGCCGCTCCCTGATGCGCCGCATGTTCTTCACCGGCTACCGCGTGCCGGCCGCCGAGCTCTACCGTCTCGGCATCATCGAGGCCTGCACCACCAGGGAGAACCTGATCCCCGAAGCGATGAAGCTGGCGCGCGAGATCGCCTCGAAGAGCCCGATCGCGATGGAGTACGCCAAGAACGCGGCGAACATGGTCGAGCTGATGCCGCCGCGCGATGCCTACCGGTTCGAGCAGAACATCACCATGGCGCTGTCCAAGACGGAGGACGCCAAGGAGGCGCGGATGGCGTTCCTGGAGAAGCGCGCGCCGGTGTTCAAGGGACGCTGAGATGCGGCCGGGAGAGGGTCTCGACGCGCTGATGTCGCCGCGCTCGATCGCGATCATCGGCGCTTCGCAGGAGGCGACCAAGATCGGCGGCCGGCCGGTCGATCTGTTGCGCCGCCACGGCTATGCGGGCCGGATCTATCCGGTCAATCCCAAGGCCGCGATGGTGCAGGGGCTGCAGGCCTATGGCTCCGTCGCCGAGGTGCCGGAGGCGCCGGACCTTGCCATCATCGCGGTCGACGCGGAGCGCGCGGGCGAGGCCGTGGAGCAATGCGCCGCCCGTGGCGTTCGCAGCGTCGTCGTGTTCTCCTCGGGCTTTGCCGAGCTCGGCGAGCAGGGGCGCACCATGCAGGAGCGGCTGCGCGTTGCCGCGCGGAGCAGCGGCATGCGCCTGCTGGGGCCGAACTGCCTCGGCGCGGTCAGCGTCGCCGAGAAGAGCATTGCGACGTTCTCGATCGTGCTCGAGCATGGCATGCCGGCCGCCGGCTCGCTCGGCATCGTCTCGCAGAGCGGCAATCTCGGCAGCTACACCATGCGCCTTGCCAGCGAGCGCGGCGTCGGTGTCAGCCGTTTCATCACCACGGGCAACGAGTGTGACATCGACATCGCCGACGGCATCGCCTGGATGGCGCGTGATCCCGCCACCAAGGTGATCCTGTGCTGTCTCGAAGCCTGCCGTGACGCCGGCCGCCTGATCTCCGCGCTGGAGGAGGCGCGCGACGCAGGCAAGCCCGTCATCGCCATGAAGATCGGGACGTCCGCGGCCGGTCAGGCTGCCGCAGCCTCGCACACCGGAGCCATGGCGGGATCGGATGCCGTCTTCGACGCGCTGTTTGCCCGTTGCGGCGCGGTGCGTGTGCGCAGCATCGACGAGCTGATCGATCTCGGTCACGCCGCATCGATCCTGCTGCCGGACCGGTTGCCCAAGGGGCCGGGCATCGCCATCCTCACCGCGTCGGGCGGCTTCGGCGTGCTGCTCGCGGACGCCGCGCAATCGGTCGGGCTGACGTTGCCCGAGCTCGGTGAGGAGACGCAGCGGAAAATTCTGGAGCTGGTGCCGTTTGCCTCGGCTCGTAACCCGGTCGACGCCACCGCGCAGATGTCGAGCCGCCCGGATCTGCTGGGGAAGATCATGACCGCCGTCGTGGCGGACGAGCGGGCCGACACGGTGATCCTGCCGCTGCCGTTCTCGCTGCATCTGCCGCGCCTGCGCTCGATCTACATGGAAACGCTGCGCAACATGCGCGCGCAGTTTCCCGCGCGTCCCATCGTCCTGTGCGTCGATGGCCCTGATGATGCGCTGACCGAGCTGCACGCGCTGGGCTTTCCGACGATCGCAAGCTTCGATGGTTGCTGCGCGACCGTCGCCGCGCTGGTGCGGTTACAGGCCGCGGCGCAGCGTCCACAGGACAAGCCCGAGGCCGTCGTGCGGGCGGCGCCACTCGCAGCCGACGCCTTCCGTCATGAACTCGGCGCCAAGCGCGCGCTTGCTGACGCAGGGGTGCCAGTGCTCCCCGAGCGCCTCGTGCACGACGCGGACGCCGCCATACGTGCCGCCGGCGAGATCGGCTATCCCGTGGTGCTGAAGATCGCTTCGCCCGATCTGCCGCACAAGACGGAGGTCGGCGGCGTTGTCGTGGGCGTCGGCTCGGAAGCCGATGTCCGGCGCGCCTATGCCCGGATGCGGGACCGCGTCGCCACCAGGGCCCCCAATGCGGCGATCGACGGCGTGATCGTCGCGCCGATGGCCAAGGGCGTTGCCGAGCTGATCCTCGGCAGCCGCATCGATCCGGTGTTCGGACCGGTGGTGATGGTCGGCCTCGGCGGCATCTTCGCGGAGATCCTTCAGGACTCCGCCGTGCAGATGGCGCCGGTCAGCGAGACGCAGGCGATGGCGATGCTGAGATCGCTGAAGGCCTTCGCGGTGCTCGACGGTGCGCGGGGGCGGCCGCGCGCCGACCTCGAGGCCGCAGCCCGTGCCGTCGCCGCATTGTCGCGCTTTGCCGCTGCCCATGCCGAGACCATTGCGGAGATCGACGTCAACCCGCTGCTGCTCCGCGCGAGCGGCGAGGGAGCCGTGGCGCTCGACGCACTGCTGATCCCGCGCGGTGGGCCGCCGGTTAGAGGTCATTGAACGCAATCACGAGAGGCCGCAGAAGCGGCCCAGAGGAAGCGCGAAGAAGCAGGAGGATAACATGATGAGATTTGCGATGGCGGCGGTCGGCATGATGGCCCTGCTGCTGACGTATACGCCCTCGCGGGCGCAGGGCATCTCGGGCGACGTGATCAAGATCGGGATCATGAACGACCAGAATGGTCCCTATGCCGACAATTGCGGCCTCGGCTCGGTCGCGGCCGCCAAGCTCGCGATCGCCGATTTCGGAGGAACGGTTGGCGGCAAGAAGATCGAGCTCGTGATCGCCGACGACCAGAACAAGCCCGATGTCGGCGTCGCCATCGCGATGCGCTGGGTCGACAATGAAGGGGTCGATGCCATCGTCGGCTGCTCGGCCTCGTCGATCGCGCTGGCCGTGCAGGACATCATGAAGAACCGCAAGAAGCCCTACATGCTGGCCGGCACGGCGGGCTCGTTCTTCACCAACGACAAATGCTCGCCGATGACCACGCAATGGGTGGTCGACACCTATGCCCAGCCGAAGGCCACGGTGAAAGCGCTGCTCGCGCAGGGCGTCGACAGCTGGTTCTTCCTGACGGTCGACTACGCCTTCGGCAAGGCCTGGCAGGCGGATGCGACGAAGTTCATCGAGGCCGGCGGCGGCAAGGTGGTGGGCTCGGTGCTGCATCCGCTGAATGCGTCGGATCTCTCCTCGTTCCTGCTGACGGCCCAGGCCAGCGGCGCCAAGGCGATCGCGCTCGCCAATTCGGGCGCGGACTTCGCCAATGCGATCAAGCAGGCGCAGGAGTTCGGGCTGACCAAGTCGCAACTGCTCGTCCCGCTCGGCCTCATGATCAGCCAGACCCACGGGATCGGCCTCAAGGATCTGCAGAACGTGCGGCTGACGACGCCGTTCTACTGGGACGTGACGCCGGAGAGCCGTGCCTTCGCCAAACGTTATGCCGAGGCGACCAATGGTCAGCTGCTCAACGAGGGCAAGTCGGCCACCTACAGCGCCATCACGCATTACCTGAAGGCGGTGGCCGCGGCCGGTTCCGACGACGGTGATGCCGTGATGCGGCAGATGAAGAATACGCCGATCAACGATTTCGAGATGAAGAACGTCAGCATCCGGGCCGATGGCCAGGTCATGCGCCCGCTCTACGTCGCGCGGATCAAGACGCCGGCGGAATCCAAGTACACCTACGACTATTACGAGATCACCGGCACGATCGCGCCCGATGATGCGTGGCGGCCGGCCTCGGAGAGCGCCTGCGATCTTCTCAAGTCGCAGTGACGCGTGGACGAACCCGGCAGGACATGGCGGCGCATATGGCGATAGCGGGAAGCAGGCGATGAGTGTAGTTGAAGCGGTATCGGCGCAATCCACCGCAAGCGAGAACCTGACCGGCGGGGCCTATCGCGATGCGATGCATCGCTGGCTTCACGCCAATCTGCCCGCCGGCTTCCGCAGTGACAGCGCCGCCTTCGCGCCGCCCACGCTCCAGCAGTCCATTGCCTGGGAGGCGGCGATGTACCGCGCCGGTCTCACCGGCATCACCTGGCCGCAGGCCTATGGCGGGCACGGCCGCTCCTTGCGCGAACATCTGATCGCCAATCAGGAGATCGGCCGGCTTGCGATGCCGGAGAGCGTCAACTCGATCGGCAAGGAGCTCGCCGGTCCGATCATTCTGGCCGTCGGCACGGAGGAGCAGAAGCGGCGCTTCCTGCCGGCGATCCTCGAGATGCGCAACATCTGGTGTCAGGGCTTTTCCGAGCCCGAAGCCGGCTCCGATCTCGCCGGGCTCCGCACCCGCGCCATACGTGGCGATGGCGGTTGGCGGATCAACGGCCAAAAAATCTGGACCAGCGGCGCCTACCGGTCGCAACGCTGTCTCGTGCTCGCCCGCACCGGGACGCTGGAGGATCGCCATCGCGGCCTTGCGATGTTCGCGGTGCCGCTCGACGCCAAGGGCGTGCGCGTGCGCACCATCAAATCGATCGACGGCCGCGAGAGCTTCTGCGAGGTATTCTTCGACGAGGTCGAGGTCGCGCAGCAAGATGCGATCGGCGCGCCCGACGAGGGCTGGGCCGCGGCCATCCGCGTGCTGGAGATCGAGCGGGCGACCAACCGTATGTATCGCGCCTGGCGGTTCGAGAACGAGCTGCGCCATCTGATCTCGGCCTGCAAGGCGGACCCGGCGCTGTCGGCGATGGTCGCGGACCGGCACTACGCGGTCAGGCTCGGCGAGGTTGCGGTCGAGATCGAGGTGCTGAAGGCGCATGTCGAGACCGCGGTCGAGGCGCTGGTTAACGGCGACAAGATCGGCGCACGCGGCAGTCTCGCAAAACTCCATTGGAGCGAGTCGCACCAGCGCTTTGCGGCACTTGCCCTCGAGCTGCTCTCACAAGCGTCGCTACCGCAGAACCCGGCGATCAAGGTGGCGCGGCGGCGCTTCGAAGCCATCTATCTCCAGGCCCGGGCCGAGACGATCTATGCCGGCACGACCGAGATTCAGCTCGGCATCATCGCCGACCGTATTCTCCAGCTGTCGCGAGGCAAGTGATGGTGTCCGACGGCCAGAGCCCTCCAGCGGGCTTGCTCGGGAATCGCCTCGTCGTCGTGACGGGCGCCGGACAGGGCATCGGCCGTGCCATCGCCCTGGGCGTTGCCGCTGCCGGGGCGAAGGTCGTCGTGGCCGATCTGCGGCAGGACCGGGCAGACGCCGCAGCGCGCGAGATCAGGGAGGCAGGCAAGGAGGCAATCGCCTATGCGCTCGACGTGACTGATGCCGCGGCGTGCAGGCAGATGGCGACGCGGGTGGACGAGGAGATCGGTCCCGCCGACGTCGTCGTCAACAATGCGGGGATCATCATCCGTGAGCCGATCGACAGCCCGCGCGCGCACGAGAACTGGCGCCAGGTCTTCGACGTCAACGTCAATGGCACCTTCAACGTGGTTCACGCCTTCATTCCGGCGCTGCGCAAGACGCGCGGATGCATCATCAACGTTGCCTCCGTCGCGGCCTTTGGCGGCATGAACGGTGCGCTCGGCTATTCGCCGTCCAAGGGGGCGGTAAGGCTGTTCACGCAGGCACTCGCCAGAGATCTCGCGCCTGATGGCATCCGGGTCAACGCCGTCGCGCCCGGCATCATCGCGACCGAGATGAGCGAGACCACGCGCGACAATCCGGCGCGGCTCAACGGCCTGATGGCGCGCACGCCGATGAAGCGGGTGGGACAGCCGGACGAGATCGCGGGCCCGGTGGTCTTTCTGGCGTCTGCGATGGCGTCCTATGTCAACGGCGCCATCCTGCCGGTCGACGGCGGATATCTCGCCTAGTGAACGATTGAAGGGTTTCGAAGAGGACGAAGATGAGCATGGCCGAAGGACTTCAGCCCGACGAGTTCGCGGCAACCGCGGCGCGCGCAGTCACCGCATGTGCGGGCCTGGACGTGCGCGAGCAGGCGCACAATCTCGCAGGCGACGGACTGCTCGGCGTCATCGCGGATGAGCAGGTGGGGGGACTGGCCCTGCCGCTCGGCTTCGCGGTGCCGGTGATCGCGGCTGCCCATTCCGGATTGCTCACCTTTCCGCTTCTGGAGACCGTCCTCGTCGCCCGGTCGCTCCAGTCGTCGCTGACGCGGCTGGCCGCCGCGATCGTGTCCGGCAAGACATTGGCGACGATCGCCTGGCAGGGCGAGGCTCTCGCCGCGCGCGAAGGCGGGCTGCTGGTGCTGAACGGCATGGTGGCACGCGCGCCCTGCGCAGCGAGCGCCGATTACATCCTGGTGCGAATGAGCGGCGGCGCCGCGGCGCTGGTCCCGACCGATGCCGACGGTGTGGTGGTGGAGGAGGCCGCCGGCCTCGATCTGACGGTGCCGGAGCATACGGTGCGGCTGGAGAAGGTCGAGGTTTCCATCGGCTCGATCCTGCCCGCGGGCACGTGGGATCTGCTCAATTCGGACGCCAACGTGCTGCGCGCCGCGGCGATCCTGGGATCGGCCGAAGCGTGCCTGGCGCTCGCGCAGGAACACGCATCGACACGCCGCCAGTTCGGTCACGCGCTGTCCTACAACCAGGCCATCCGCCATGCGCTGGCGCGTCAGAAGCTCGGACTCGAGAGCATCCGCCATGCGATCACGCGCAGCCTGTCCGAGGGGGGCGGTCCGGTGCAGCGCGATGCTGCGTTCCTGGCAGCCGTGACTTATGGCAGCTCGATCGGCGAGGGCGCGCTGCAGATCCATGGCGGCATGGGATTTACGTGGGACGTGCCGGTGCATCGCCATCTGCGCCGCATCCGCACGCTGCAGGCCCAGGGTGATGCCAGCGGCCTGATCAATGCGTTCGGCCGCCGTTACGTATCGGAAGTTGCTCCGTTCGCCGAGGCAGGGGCTTGAAGGACAAGAGCTTGAAGGAGATTGCCATGACCGAAATCAGGGATCAGACGCTCGCGGGCCGCGTCGCGCTCGTCACCGGCGCCGGAAACGGCATCGGCCGCGCGACCGCGCTCAAGCTCGCCGCCCGTGGCGCGATCGTCGGCGTCAACGACCTGAAGCCGGAATTCGTCGAGAGCACCGTGGCCGCCATCGAGGCCGCAGGCGGCAATGCGGTGGCCGTCACGCAGGACGTCTCAAGCCGCGACGGCATGCGGCAGGCCGTGCTGGCATTGGCGCAGCAACAGAAGCGTTTCGACATCCTCGTCAACAACGCGGCCTGGGTCCGCTATCAATCCGTTCCGGACATTGCGCCGGAAACCGTCGATCGCATGCTCAACATCGGCTTCAAGGCGATCATCTGGGGAATCCAGGCGGCCGCGGAGGTCATGGATGCGGAGCGCGGCGGCGCCATCGTCAACGTCGCCTCGGTCGCAGGCCTGATCTCGGCCAAGAACAGCATCGTCTACAGCGGCATCAAGGCCGGCGTCATGGGCATCACGCGCGCGGCCGCGGCCGAGCTTGGCGCGCGCAACATCCGCGTCAATGCGGTGGCGCCCTCGGCTATCCCGACCGAGGGAACCATGCGCAACCGCAATGCCGAGCTCGACGCACGCCGTGTGGCGCGAACGCCGCTCGGCCGGCTCGGCACGGTCGACGACATCGCCAAGGCGATCTGCTTCCTCGCCGGCGACGAGGCCGGCTTCATCTCAGCGCAGGTGCTCACCGTCGATGGCGGCATTACCTTGACCAACATTGCCTGATGGGATCATCGTGATGTCCGATCTGACGCCGGAACAGCAGGCGCTGAAAGAGGCCTATGTCAGGGCGCGCGGCTATTGGCGGCCTTGGACAGAAGGCCTGTTGCGTTTTGATCCCGAGTTTCTTCAGGCCTACGGCAGGTATGGGGGCTATGCCGCAGAGAAGGGGCCGCTGTCTCGCAAGATGTGCGAGCTGATCTACGTCGCGCTCGACGGCTCGTCGACGCATCTGTTCCGCTCCGGCCTCGCGCTGCACCTTCGCCTCGCGCTGCAGGAAGGCGCCACGGCGCGGGAGATCATCGACGTCTTTCGCCTCGCCACGGTTCAAGGGCTGGACGGCTGCAACGTCGGCATTGGCATCCTCACTGAGGAACTGGCGAGCGCCGGAATTCAGGCCGATCGCGTCGAGCTTACGAAACAGCAGCAGGCGTTGCGCGATGTCTACGTTGCGCAGTTCGGCGACTGGCCGGATTTCTGCGAGCAATGGCTGCGTTCCGATCCCGGCTATCTCGCCGTCCTGCTCGATCTTCTCGCGGACCGGGGCGCGGGCGACGGTCTCGACCAGCGCTCGCAATGCCTGATCTCGCTCGCCTTGAATGCCTGCTTCACCGCGCTCAATCCGCAAGGGCTGCGGCTGCAGATCAGGCGGGCCTTGCGGCTCGGGATCGACCAGCGCGAGATCCGCCAGGTTCTCCAGATGACGGCGCATCTCGGCGTGCACGCCTGCGCGATCGGCGTGCCGGTCCTGATGGAGGCCCTCGAGGAGCGCTCCGCGAAGGCCGGCTCGGATGAGAACGGAGGACGGGAATGAAGGGATTGGCAATCCGCAATCACAGGGCCTTTGCGTCCGGCGTCCTGTTCCTTGCCTTTGCGGTCTTCTTCTTCGCAACCGCGCTGCAATATCCGGCAGGCACGGCGGCGAAGATGGGGCCGGGCTATTTCCCGCGCCTGCTCGCGATCGTGCTCGCCGCCATCGGACTTGTCGTGATGTTCGGCGCGCTGAAGCCGGCCGCGGACCGGCAGACGCTACGCAAATGGGACCTCAAGGGGCTCGCCTGGATCACCGGTTCGGTGATCCTGTTCGGGGCCCTCTTGTTTCCGCTCGGCCTCGTCGGCGCGCTGTTCGTGCTGATCGTGGTGTCGAGCAGGGCGAGTTCCGAATTCACCTGGATCGGAGCGCTGACCAACGCCGCTGTGCTGATCGTGCTTTGCCTTGCCGTCTTCGTCTACGGTCTCGGGCTGCCATTGCCCGTCTGGCCGTCCCTTCTCACCTGATCGGGCCGGTCGATGGATCTCTTTCATAATCTGGCGGTCGGCTTTGCCACGGCGGCCCAGCCCGCCAATCTGCTCTACGCCTTCTTCGGCTGCCTGCTCGGTACCCTGATCGGCGTGCTTCCAGGCCTCGGTCCGCTCGCGACCATCGCGATGCTGCTGCCGATCACCTATGCGCTGCAGCCGGACGCCGCACTGATCATGCTCGCCGGCATCTATTACGGCGCACAATATGGCGGTTCGACCACGGCCATCGTGGTCAATCTCCCTGGTGAGTCCTCGTCCGTCGTGACCACGATCGACGGCTACCAGATGGCGAAGCAGGGCCGCGCCGGGGTGGCGCTTGCCACCGCCGCCATCGGCTCCTTCTTCGCTGGATGCGTCGCGACGCTCGCCTTGGCGGCGCTCGCGGGGCCGCTGACCGCAACCGCGCTGCTGTTCGGCCCCAAGGAATTCTTCGCGCTGATGATCCTCGGCCTGATCCTGGCCTCGGTGCTATCGAGCGGTCCGTTCATCGAGGGCATCGGCATGGTCGTGCTCGGCATGCTCTTGAGCCTCGTCGGCACCGATTTGAACAGCGGCAGCCAGCGCTTTGCCTTCGGCATTCCCCAGCTGTTCGACGGGCTAGATTTCGTGCCGCTGGCGATGGGCATCTTCGGCTTTGCCGAGATCGTCAAGAATCTCGAGCAGGACGACAAACTGTCACTGGTCACCCAGAAGATCACCAATCTGTTTCCGACCCGTGACGATTTCCGGCGCATGGTGCCGGCGATGCTGCGCGGCACGGCGCTCGGCACGCTGCTGGGCGTGCTGCCCGGGGGCGGGGCGGTGCTGTCGTCCTTTGCGTCCTATACGCTGGAGAAGAAGCTTTCGCGGCACCCCGAGCAGTTCGGCAAGGGCGCCATCGAGGGCGTCGCCGGCCCGGAGTCCGCGAACAACGCCGGTGCGCAGACCTCGTTCATCCCGCTGCTGACCCTCGGCGTTCCCTCCAACGTCGTGATGGCCCTGATGGTCGGGGCCATGAACATCCACAACATCCATCCGGGCCCCGAGGTGATGACGAAGAACCCGACCCTGTTTTGGGGCCTGATTGCCTCGATGTGGGTCGGCAATCTCATGCTGCTGATCCTCAATCTTCCGCTGGTCGGCCTCTGGGTCAAGCTGCTCACCATTCCCTATCGCTATCTGTTCCCGGCGATCATGGTGTTCTGCTCGATCGGCGTCTATTCCATCAACAGCGGAACGTTCGAGGTCTATGAGGCGGCGGTGTTCTGCGTGTTCGGCTATGTGCTGATCAAGCTGCAACTGCCGGCGGCGCCGCTGCTGCTGGGCCTGGTACTCGGCCCGGCGATCGAGGAGAATTTCCGCCGCGCCATGGTGCTGTCGCGGGGCGACGCCACCGCGCTGCTGACGTCGCCGATCTCGGCCGGCCTCCTGGCCGCCGCCGCCGTCGCGATCCTCCTGATCATGCTGCCCACGATCCGCGCCCGGCGCGAGGAGGCGCTCCAGGAGTGACATGGCAGCGTATCCATGCTGATCGTCGATCCCGCCGGCATGGCGGTCGGAGTCGCGCTGACTTGGATCCCAGATCGATTCCAGCTTCAGAAGGTCGTGGCCATTGCAGCGAGGCGATGATGGGCCCTCTCACGCGCAGCCTCGATCGGCTGTTGCGGCCCCGTGGTCGGGCCGACGGGCACGAAGCTGACATTGCTGATGCCGACGAAGCGCAGGATTTCCCGTAGGTAGGGCGTCGCCATGTCGATGCGTCCGCGATTCATGCCGGTGGAGAAATCGCTGCCGCTGGCGAGAATGACGAGCGTCGGCCGATCCTTCAGCAGCGGGAGATAGCCCAGCGATGGATCGAACCGAAACGTGAGCCCGGGCTGGACGATGATGTCGAACCACTGCTTCAGCTTGTAGGGAATGCCAAAATTCCACATCGGCGTGGAGATCAGCACCCGATCGGCCAACGCAAAACGCACGGCCATTCGCTCGGCTTCCGCAAAGCTGTCACGTTGCGCCGCGGTGAAGGCCTGAGCCTTCATGCGCGCATATTTGGCCTCGATGAGAGGGCCGGTGAATTCCGGCATGCGCTCGCGCCAGATGTCGACGATATCGACGTCCCAATTCGGCCGGGCCCTGCGGAAGCTCTCGAGAAACACGCGTGCGCCGGCGTTCGACTCGGACTCGGCACGGGGCGAGCAGGACAAATGCAGGAGCTTCGCCACGGCTCATCCCAATGCTCTGATCACGGCATCGGCCCTGGTCACCACGGCAACGTTCTGCATGGCGAAATTGATCGAGGCGTTGTGCCAATCGTCATTCATGGTCGAGCAGCAATCCTCGGGCACGATCATGAAATAGCCCTTGTCGGCGCCGGTGCGCGCCGTGTGCTCGACCGACATGTTGGTCCAGGCGCCGGTGTTGATGATCATGTCGCGGCCGGTCGCTTTGAGGATGGTCTCCAGCCGGGTGCCTTCCCAGGCGCTCATGCGCATCTTCTCGACGACGAAGTCACCGGGCCGTGGCTCCAGGCCGGAGACCGGCGCCGCTCCCCAGCTTCCGCGCACCATCGCCTTGCTGTCGACGAGGCCCTCGAACAGTGGTGCGTTCAGCGTCACGCCGGGCGCGCCGGGCTCGACGACGAACCAGACGTGGATGATGACGACGCCACGGGCCCGCGCGGTCTCTGCCAGGCGCCGGACATTCTCGACGACATGCTGTTGCTTCGCGTGGCCGGGTGCACCGGATTCGGCGAAGGCGCCGCCGTCCATGATGACGTCGTTCTGCAGGTCCTGGATGATCATGGCGCAGCGCTGCGGGTCCAGCCGCATCTCGCCGTCGGCGAGGATAGGCGCCGCCGGCGAGGCGCTTGCCGCCTGGCCGCCGCCGCTTCGCCGGCCAGCCATATAGGGCTCATGCCGCGGGCCGACCTTGGTCGGAATGGCGTAGACGGAATGCGTTGACGTCAGATACAGCGTGCGGAAATCCGGTCCGCCCCAGGCGAGGTTGGCGACCATCTCGGGCACCCGGACCTTGCCGAGCACCTCGCCGCGCGGCGAGTAGACCCAGACGCCGCCGGGCGCGGTGACCCAGACATTGCCATGCTGGTCGCATTTCATGCCGTCGGGCAGACCGGCCTCGAGCTCGGAGCGGATGCCGCTTGCGAACACCCGCGCATTCGACAGCGAGCCGTCGGCATTGACGTCGAAGACGCGTATCAGCGCCTGCACGGTGTCGTTGACATAGAGCAGCGTCTCGTCCGGCGAGAAGCACAGCCCGTTCGGCTGGTCGAACAGATTGCGCTCGACCACGAGCTTCGGCTCGCCGCCGGGCACGACGCGATAGACGCCCTGGAAGCCGAGTTGGCGCGGCCTCTCGACGCCGTAGACCGGCATGCGGCCATACCATGGGTCCGAAAAATAGATCGCGCCGGAGGAGTGCACGCAAACGTCGTTCGGGCTGTTCAGCTCCTGGCCCTGGTAATGAGAGGCCAGCACCTCGCGCCGCCCGTCCGGCCGTTCGCGGATCAGCTGCGATGTCGCGTGCTCGCAGACGATCAAATTGAGCTCGGCATCATAGGTCATGCCGTTGCATTTGTTGGAGGGACGCTTGACCTCGGCCACGCCCCGCCGCGCGTCCCAGCGCCGGCGGACGTCGCCCGGCATGTCCGAGAACAAGAGATAGTGATCGACCGGATGCCAGATCGGCCCCTCCGTGAAGTCGAAGCCGGTGCCGACCTGCGCGACCGGCGCATAGGGGTCGATCAAAGTTTCGAATTCGCTTCGCAAGGTGACGTGCGTCATCGGTCGATCCTCACGTCAGACTATGCCGGGAACCAGTTGCGCGCGGGCAGCGATTGCACGATCGGGCCGGGGACCTGATCGTGCAGGCGTCCGACGACGTTGCCGCCTTCGATCTTGGCGGGGCGATCATGCACCGGCAGCAGATAGCGCGAATTGCTGAGGAGCTTCTTGATCGAGGCCTTCTCCGCCCGCTTGCTGGTGCCGTGGTTGCCCGTCGTGCGCGGCTCCCAATCATGGATCTCGTTGAAGGGCGTCACGATCTGGTCGTTGAAATCGTAGATCACGTCGCCGCAGATGGTCGCGATGCCATCGGCCGTCTCGACGATGACGTTCATCGAGCCCTCGGTGTGTGCATTGGCGGCGTCGCAGTAGACGCCGGGCATCAGCTCGATCGGACCGGTGATCTCGAGGTCCAGGAAGCGCAGCGCACTCTTGGTGTGCAAGCGGTCGATCAGGTGCTTGATGTCGGGGGCGGGATATTGCGGATGCATCAGGCCGGAGACGGAATATTCGAGTTCCTTGCGGTTGAGCACGACGGTCGTGTTCATCGGGAACAGATCGTCCTTGCCGGCATGGTCGATGTGCAGATGGGTGTGGCAGACGAAGCGGACGTCGCCCATGCGCACGCCGTGGCGCGCGAGCTGGTTCTCGATCATGTTCTCGTGGTATTGCAAGCCCCGCATGCCCAGCGTTTCCATGATCTGGTTGGAGCGGTAGCCGGTGTCGACCACGACCGGATATTTCCCCCCGAGGATCAAAAAGCCGAGGGTGAGGACGCGGCGGGTACGGCCACAGTCGCGGCCGAGCACCAGAAAGCTCGATTCCAGCTCGATATCGCCGTAGTCCAGGATCTTGATCTCCAGCGCCATTCGTTTCCCTCCCTCATCCGTTTTCTTGTCTGTCAAAGCCGATAGACGCGCGTCGCCGTCGTCCTGAAGATGGCGTCCTGCTGCTCCGCACTGAACGGCGCGGCAGCCGCGCGAAAGGCGCCGACGAGCTCGCGATAGCTGGTCCACAATTTCTCGATCGGAAAATTGGAGCCGAACAGGCAGCGCTCGGCGCCGAAGATCGCGACGGTATCGGTGAGCACGGCGGCGATGTGCGCGGGATCGTTGCGATGGATGAAGGTGCCGAGCCCCGACAATTTCGAGACGACGTTCGGACAGGCGGCAAGCCGGGCCATCCCGCCGCGCCAGGCCGCGCGGCCGGAAGGCGAGAGATCCTCCAGCATGCCGGCATGCTGGAGGATGAAGGTCACGTCGGGGCAGGCTTCGGCAAGCGCTGCGGCGTCCGGCATCTGCGGCGTGAACACCTGCAGGTCGAAGCTCCAGCCATAGCCGGCGAGACGCGCGACGTTGCGGCGGATCGTTGGATCGGCGCAGAGGTCCGGGCGGGCGGCGAAGCGATACAGCGGGTTCTCGTGCCAGTGCAGCTGCATGCGCACGCCGCGCACCAGGGAATGGCGCTTCAGCCGATCGAGCTGCGGGCGGACGTCGTCGACGGCGAAATTGGCATAGGCGACGATCGCGTGCGGCCAGCCGTGCTCGCTCGCTGTCTGTTGCACCCAGGCCGCCTCGTCCTCGAAGCGGTCGTTGGCCCAGTTAGTCTGCACGTAGACCGAGCGGGTGACGCCGGTGCCCTTGAGGTCATCGAGATATTCGCGAAGCGGATAGTCGCGCCGGATCGGCTCATACGGGCCGAAGATGCGGGGCTGCATGGGACCGGTCAGCCAGGGCAGGTCGGCCTGCCGCCAGATGTGATGATGGCCGTCGACGATGTCGGTCACGCCGCTCTCCTTCGTCCCAACGCCAGAATATGAGCGACGATCGACGCGCTCGAACCGCCATCCACGAGGTCATCGACGAAGCGCTCGATGGCGACGAGCGCCTCGGTCTGCGGGCGGAATCCGGGTCTCGTCGCCAGCGGCGTCAGCCAGCTCAGGCGCCAGGCCCGCCGCGACAATCTCGCGACGGCGTCGCGAAGTGCGTCGGTCTCGCCGCGCTCCAGTCCGTCCGAGACGATCACCACGGCGGCGCCGCGGGCATAGCCGCCGAAGCGGGGCACGGCGAGAAAGGCCTGCAGCGCGTCGCCGATGCGGGTGCCGCCGTCCCAGTCGCTGACCAGATGCGCGGCGGCGTTCATGGCCTGCTCGCGGCGCTTCAGGCGCAGCGGACGCGTGATGCGGGTCAGCCGCGTGCCGAAGGTGAACACCTCGACGTTGGGGGCCGCCTGCACCAGCGCATGCGCGAGCCTCATGTTCTCCTCGGTGCGGCTCTTCATCGAGCCGGAGACGTCGATCAGCAGCAGCATCTTGCGCGGGCGCTGGCGCCGCTTCATGTGGCCGAGCCGCAGGATCTCGCCGTCGCTGCGGACGGAGTCGCGCAAGGTGCGGCGCAGATCGGCAAACGGCCCGCGGCGGGCGCGCATGCGGCGATGTCCACGCCGCCGCGGCAGGCGCCGCGGCGCCTCGCGCGTCAGGCGGCGTAGCGCATCGGTCGTGGAGATCTGCCCGAAGCGGCGCTCGACCAGCGCCTCGGCGCGCGTCGCGGTCAGGCCGGACTCGTTGGCGTCGTCGGAGAGCAGGGGCTCCTCGTCGCCGCGGCCTTCCTCCTGCAGGCGGACCGTCTCGTCGTCCTCTCCATCTTCGGTACGCTCGATCGCCTCGCTGCCGCGAAAATGAAGGTCGAACAACCGGTCGAAGGTGGCGCGGCGCTCGGGCGGCGGAGCCAGCGTCGCCAGCGCGGCCTGCCTGACATGCTCGATGCTGCGCGGGCCGAGCAGCTCGATCGCAGCCAGGAACGTCGTGGTTTGCTCCGGGGCCACGGCAAAGCCGTTCGCGCGCAGCAAGGGCACGAAGGCAACGAAGATGCGTGCGGCGCGCGGGAGCTGCGGCTCGATGGTCATGCCGCCGCCTCCGCGAGCATGGCATCGAGCCGCGGCGAGATGAAGTGCAGATCCTCTTCGTCCTTCAGCGCCACGCCGATCGAGCGCTTGAACGCATCCGGCCAGCGCGCGCCGCCTTTGTGCAGCAGCGTCGCGGCCTCGGCCCAGTCGACGGCCTCGGCAATGCCTGGCGCCTTGCTCAGCGGTTCGCGCCGCAGCTTCTCGACGGCCGCGACGACGGCGCGGGCCGTGGCCTCGGCGACACTGGAGGCGCGCATCATGATGATCCGCGCCTCGCGCTCGGCGCTCGGATAGTCGATCCAGTGATAGACGCAGCGGCGGCGCAAGGCTTCGTGCAGATCGCGTGTCCGGTTCGATGTCAGCACGACCACGGGGCGTTCGGCCGCGCGCACCGTGCCGCGCTCGGGAATCGAGATCTGGAAGTCGGAGAGGAATTCGAGCAGGAAGGCCTCGAACTCCTGATCGGCGCGGTCGATCTCGTCGATCAGGAGCACGGCGGAATCGGGCGCGCGGAGCGCGGCCAGCATCGGCCGCTCGATCAGGAAGGTCTCGCCATAGATGTCGATGCTCTCGTCACCGGCCTGGCGGATCGCCAGCATCTGGCGCGGGTAGTTCCACTCATACAGTGCTGCAGAGGCATCTATCCCCTCGTAGCATTGCAGGCGGATCAGGCGCCGGCCGAGCACGGCGGCAATGGCCTTGGCGGCCTCCGTCTTGCCGACGCCGGGCGCGCCCTCCAGCAGCAGGGGCTTGCCGAGTGCGAGGCCGAGATAGGCAGCGGTCGCTAGGCCCTCGTCGGCAAGGTAATAGGCGGCGCGCAGCGCCTTCTCCAGAGCCTCCGGGCTGTCGATGCCGACGATGTTGCTGCGAACCGCCACGGTTGATCCTCTAGCGCCGTGCCTGCGGCCGTGCGCCGCCCTGGGCCTTGATCGCGCGCAACACCTTTTCGGGCGTGATCGGCAGTTCGTCGATGCGGACGCCAACGGCGTTGAAGATTGCATTCGCAACGGCCGGCAGCACCGGGTTGGCGCACATCTCCCCGGGACCCTTGGCGCCGAAGGGGCCGTCAGGAGCGGGCCGTTCGAGCACGGCAATATCGTGCGGACAGATGTCGCCGGGGCCGGGCATGAGGTATTCGACGAAGTCGCGCGGGCCGTGCACGGGATCGGGATAATAGGGCTCCGGCGTCTCGTAGAGCGCGTGGCTGACGCCCATCCAGGCGCCGCCGACCAGCTGCTGCTCGACCAGCCGCGGGTTGAGCGCGCGGCCGAGCTCATAGGCGGAATCCATGCGGACCATCGCGACCTCGCCGGTCTCGTCGTCGACCTCGACCTCGGCGACGAGGCAGGCATGGGCATAGCAGGTTGCCGGCGACATCTCGCCGGTCTCCGGATCGACGTTGGAGAGGGGAACGAGAAAGATGCCGCGGCCCGAGATGGTCTTGCCCTGCTTGAACTGCGCGGCAATCGCGACATCCTTGGTCGAGATCGAACGGTGCGGCGCGCCCTTGACGTGGATATTGCCCCGGCCGTCGGTTTCGAGATCGGCGGCGTTGACCTCAAGCTCCTCGGCCGCCGCTTCCATCATCACGCCGCGGGCCTCTCGCGCGGCGGCCATCACGGCGTTGCCGACGCGGTGGGTGCCGCGCGAGGCGAACGAGCCCATGCAATGCGGGCCGGTGTCGGAATCCGCCGTGTCGACATAGACGTCCTCGACCGGCACACCCAGCGTCTCGGCGCAGATCTGCCGCGTCACCGATTTCATGCCCTGGCCGAGGTCGATCGACGACAAGGCCACGGTGAACTTGCCGCTCGGATTGGAGTGAACCAGGGCCTGGCTCGGATCGCCGCCGAGATTCATACCGATGGGATAATTGATCGACGCCATGCCGCGTCCGCGGTGCCTGGTCATGTCAGCGCCTCCTCGTCCCGAACACGGAGGAGAACCGCGTCGCGCCGTGGGACGGCGCGGCCGGGCGTGGTGGGGGAGGCGGCGGCGCGGGTGGCGGCGGATCGCGCGGCGGTTCACGGGTGACGGTGGGCGGAAGCCGGTCGTAACTGGTGCGCTGCTGGACCGGCGCGGCTGGCCTCGTGCGCGAAGAATCCGTCGGCGTCGGCGGGATGGCCGCACGGCTGCCGCCGCCGTCCTTGCGCGAGGACGCCCGCTTGAACTCCTCGCGGATCGGCCATTTGGCCTTCTCGGCCGCGACCTGGACGCACTCGATCAGCGCGGTGTTCTTGGCCTCGCGCCGGTGCGCCTTCATGTCGCCGTCGCGATAGGCGTTCAGAATCCGAAACTCCATCGGGTCCATGCCGACGAGGTTGGCCAGCTTGTCCATCTGGCACTCGATGGCAAAGTCCATCGCCGTGACGCCGAAGCCACGCATGGCGGTCGCAGGCGTGCGATTGGTGAAGACGCAATAGACGTCACCATAGACGTTCGGGATGGTGTAGGGGCCCGGCAGATGCGCGGCGCACTTCACCGCGGCATAGCTCGACAGCCGCGTATAGGCGCCGCTGTCGAAGAGAGCGCGGATCTTGCGTGCGACGATGCGGCCATCGCGCATCACGCCGTCCTTGATGTAGATGCGCTCGGCACCACGCGGCGGGCCGTACTGCATTTCCTCCTCGCGCCCGAACACGTAGCGGACGGGGCGCCCGGTCAGCATCGCGCCGAGGATTGCGAGTGGCTCGGTCAGCGTGTCCACCTTGCCGCCGAAGCCGCCGCCGACGGTACCGCCGATGAAGTGGAAGGTGTTCGAGGGCACGTCCAGAATCTTGGCGCAGGTGTCGACCGAGAAGAACAGCGCCTGGGTCGAGGTGTAGACGACGTAGCGGCCGTTGGTGTCGGGCGCTGCAATGGCCCCGTTGGTCTCGGTCGGCGCATGCTCGATCGGCGACATCTGGTATCGCTGCTCGAGGACGTGATCGGCGCTCGCGAGCGCGGCATCGGCGTCGCCGAAGCGCAGGCGCTGGTGATCGTAGACGTCGTGATAGATGAAGGCGTTCTTCGGATAGGTCTCGTTGACCACGGGCGCGCCGGGCTTGAGCGCATCCTCGACGTCGAACACGGCCGGGAGCGGCTCGTAGTCGACCTTGACCTTCGCGATGGCCTCGAAGGCCTCGCGCTCGCTGTCGGCGACGATGGCGAGGATCGGCTCGCCCTTGTAGCGGACCTTGTCCACGGCCAGCGACGGCTCGTCGTCCTTGCCGAAATTGATCAGGCTGAGCAGCGTGTTGAGGTTGACCGGCACGTCGGTGCCGCGAATGATCCGGCGCACGCCGGCCGAGCGCTCTGCGTCCGTGGTATCGATGCGGCGGATCTTCGCATGCGCCTGGGTCGAGCGAACAACCTTCAGGTGCAGCATGCCTTGCAGCTTGTGGTCGTTGAAGTAGCTCGAGGTGCCCGTGACATGGCCGAGCATGTCCTGGCGCTGTGTACCCTTGCCGATCTCCTTGAGGTTGTCGTCGCGCTCGTCGGCGAAAATGTCCTTACGAAGTTCCAGCATGGTTGACCTCAGGCGCTGACCCGGCCGCTCGCTGCGGCCAGGATGGCATTGATGATCGGCTCGTAGCCGGTGCAGCGGCAGATGTTGCCGGAGATCGCCTCAATGACCTCGTCGCGGCTCGGCGAGGGATTGCGGTCGAGCAGCGCCTTGGCGGCCATCAGCATGCCCGGTGTGCAATAGCCGCACTGGGCGGCAAAATTGTCGGCGAAGGCGCGCTGCAGAGGGTGCAGGCTCGGGCCCTGCTTCATGCCGTCGAGCGTCTCGACGGAGCGGCCGGCGACAGTCTCCGCCAATGTCAGGCAGGAGAGGTGGAGCTCGCCGTCAACGAGCACACTGCAGGTGCCGCAGCCGCCCTGGCCGCAGCCGAATTTCGGCGTCATGTCGCCGATCAGCTCGCGCAGCGCGACCAGCAGATTGGTGCCGCCGTCGACGAAGATCGCGACGTCGCGGCCGTTGTGGCGGAATTGCAGGGGTACCTTGGACATGGGCTCTATTCCTGTCCCGACAGCAGGCGCCGCAGATGGACGCCGACGATCTCACGGCGATACCAGGCGCTGCCGAGCGCGTTGTCGGATGGCGATGTTCCCTCGGTCGCCGCGGATGCGGCGGCCGCAATGGTTGCGGCGTCCAGCGAGCGGCCCTCCAGCGCACGCTCGGCGGCGCGGGCGCGGATCTGGGTCGGGGCCATCGAGCCCAGCGCGATGCGGGCGCCCGCGATCCGGCCGCCGCTGATCGGCAGATGCGCGGCAAGGGTGATCACAGAACCGCCCTTCGGCTTGATCCGCGCGATCTTGCGATAGCGGAATGCGTCGCTGTTTGCCGGCCGGGTGCAGGACACCGACAGCACGAGTGTTCCGGCCTGACGTTCGCGCGCCTGCAGGAACTCCTCGATCGGGATGTCGCGTGAACCAAAGCCGCCCGCAACGGCGACGGTGGCGTCGAGCGCCAGCAGCGCCACGGTGAAATCGCCATAGGGGCTGGGCGCGAACAGGTTGCCGCCGACCGTGCCCATGTTGCGCACGGCGGGACCGCCGATCGAACGGGCAGGGGCATGCAGGAAGGCGAGGTCCCGTTCGGCTAGAACGCGTGCGAAGGTGACGCCGGCGCCGAGCGTGATGCGAGGCCCCGAAGCGTCGATCCGGGTCAGCGCCTGGTCGCTGGCGCGAACGACCGTCGAGATCGAGACGTCGCCCTCGTTCAGCGCCCGCATCACCAGCGTGCCGCCGCCGAGATAGCGCGCGCTGCGGTCCGAGGATAGCACCCCGGCCGCCTCGCTTGCGCTTGCAAAGGTCTTCACTGTCACGGCCATGACTATGCCGCCTCCTTCAGATGTCGACGGATCGCCTCGAAACCGGCCTGATAGATGTCTTCGGCGACCATGTGGGTAATGCGGTCGCTATCCTCAGGCTTCGTGGTGAAGCGGGATTCCCAGTGCCAGAAGGTGCGGTCGCCGTCCGTGACCGGCAGCAGCCGGACATGGGCGACGTAGTTGAACATCGGCACCGGCGTATCGAGCAGGCAATAGCTGAAGGACTGTTCCAGGTCGGACAGCGCCAGCAATTGCTCGCGCAGCTCTGCACCGTCCTTCAACCTGAACCGCCTGACACAGCCGATCTTGTCGGAAGACTGCGCGCGCTCGATCGAGGAGGTCGCAACAGCTGGATGCCAGCGATCATGCCCGTTGAAATCGCGCAGCACGTGCCACACCGCATCGGTCGGTGCGTCCAGGATCGTGCTCTTGACGATATGCGGCACGGCTAGGTCTCCACCCGGCGGCACGGTTCGGTGTCGTTTACCTCGCCCCGCTTGCGGGGAGAGGTCGCGCCGAAGGCGCGGGTGAGGGGGAGTCTCGGCGAGTCCAATTGCCGCCGTCCCCGGAGAGAATCCCCCTCACCCCAACCCTCGCAGCGCGAGTGCAGCTCGTCGCGACCCCGCAAGCGGGGCGAGGGAGCGCAATGTGCCTTGATCGATATGGATCGGATCACATCAACCTCCGAACACGCGTTTGAGGGCATCGAACCCGCCCTGGAACACGCCGCCGCCGATGTTGTTCACGAGCTCGGTCTCCCTTTCGGGTGCGCAGTCGAATTCGGCGGTCCATTCCACAAAAGTCTGGTCGCCGTCGGTGACGGGAGTCAGCCGCAGGGTTGCGACATAGTTCTCGACGCCCATCGGGGACTCCAGGATCGAATAGGTGCAGAACATGTCGTAGTCGGAGAGGCCCAAGAGCTTCTCGCGGATGCGGTCGCCGTTACGCAGGCGGAAATCCCTGACACAGCCGATCTTGTCCGAGGGCTCCCCGCCCTCGATCCGGCTTTCAGCGATCGCCGGGTGCCAGTTTGGCAGGCCGTTGAAATCGCGCACCCGCGCCCAGACGCGGTCGTTGCGGGCATTGACGACGGTTGAGACATAGACGCGGGCCATGGCGCGACCTCAGCTCTTCTTCCTCGGCCCACGTTCGGCCGGAGGTTCGCCACCCTCGGCCGAGGGAGCCGGCTTGTCGCCGCCACCTCCGCCGCTCTTGCGCGCGGACTCCTTGATGCCCTGCATGTCGCGGGCCTCGCGGATCAGGCCCGGCATCTTGGAGAGACTGCCGCCCTCGACGCCGATGTCGGCCAGAATGGAGTCGATCAGCGGCGCCTGAACGCGGTAGCGCAGGGCCGAGTCGATCACCTCGTCGGTGGCGCTGCGTCCGCCATTGCCACTATTCCCATTGCCGTTGAGGCCGTCGACCTGGAGGATGCGGATGCCCTCGATCTTCTCCATCGGCTTGACGCTCTCGCGCACGATGCCCTCGATCCGGTCGAGCAGCTTGCGGCGGAACAGCGAGTAGCGCGCCTGGTCGGTCAGCACGTTCTCGGCCTCGTTCAGCATCCGCTGTGCCTCGGCCTCGACGGCGGCGCGCACGCGCTCGGCTTCGGCAGCAATGCGGGTCTCCTCGGCCTGTTTCTCGGCGATCAAGATTTCCACCGTCTTGCGCCGCTTGGCGATCTCGCTCTCGCGCGCGGTGATGACGCGCTCGGTCGCTTCGGTCGCGCGCATCCGCGCTTCCTCGGCCGACGCCTTGGCGGCGGACTCTTCCAGGGATTTCGTGTGGATCGCGATGGCCTTCTCCATCAGGACGGTCTCGACCTCCTTCTCGCGGTTGACTTCGAGCTTGCGCAGCTCCCGCTCGCGGCCGATGCGGGCCTCGTCCAGGCCGCGGTCGGAGGCGATGCGGGCGCGCTCGACCTCCTCGCGGGAGGCGATCTCGGCCTCCTGCAACGATTGTACGCGTGCGACCTCGAGCTGCTCGATGGCGCGCCGCCGCTCGATCCGGGCGGCTTCCAGCGCCTGCTCGCGCGAGACGTCCGTGGTCTCGACCTCCTTGCGCGCGACGATCTCGGCCTGCCGGACCTGGCGGTCGGCATCGATCCGCTCGGACTTCTTGGTCGACAGCGCGATGACGCGGTCCTCGTCGGCGATCTCGATCGCCTTCTTCTGCTCGATGTTGAGCACTTCGCGCTTCTTGGAGGAATTGATGCGCTCGGCCTCGAGCGCCAGATCGACCGTGATGCGCTGGCGCTCGATGGCGTCGCGCCGCTTCAGCTCGGCCGCCTCCAGCACGCCGGTGCGCTCGATTTCGAGCGAACGCGTATCGCGCTCGGCCTGGATACGCTCGGCCGCAACCGCCTTCTCCTGGGCGATACGGGCCGCTTCGATCGCCTCGCGGGAAGCGATGTCGGCTTCCTCGACGGCGCGGTTGCGGGCGATCTCCAGCGAGCGCACGCGCTCCTCCTGGGCGATCCGGCTGGCCTCCGTGGCCTCGCGCGCGGTGATGCCAGCGACGTCGAGCGCCTGATTGCGCTCGATCTCAAGCTGCCGCGTGTTCTGCTCGGCGGCGATGCGCTCGGCGGCGAGCGTTCGCTCGCGGGCGATGCGGGCGGCCTCGACCGCGCGCTGGGCCTCGATCTCGGCCTCCTGGATGGTGCGGACCTGCTGGATCTCCAGCGCGCGGGTGCGCTCGTCGGAGGAGATGCGTTCGACATTGACGATCAGCGTCTGGGCGATGCGGGCCTTTTCGGTGGCCTCGCGGGCGGCGATCTCGGCCTCGTCGACGGCGCGGGTGCGCTCGATCTCGCGGCGGCGCGTCTCCTCCTCGTTGGCGATGCGGGCGTCGGTGACGGCGCGGTCCTGCTGGATCCTCGCTTTCTCGATCGCTTCGCGCGCGGCGATCTCGGCTTCCTCGACGGTACGCATCCGCTCGATCTCGCGCTGGCGCACTTCGCGTTCGGACGCGATCCGCGTGGTGTCGATCGAGCGCTGGTTGGCGATCCTTGTCTTCTCGATCTCCTCGCGCGCCAGCAGTTCCTTCTCCTCGATGGTGCGGGTCCGCTCGATCTCCTTCTGGCGGGTCTCGCGCTCGGAGGCGATGCGGGCCTCCGCGATCGCCTGGTCATTGGCGATGCGGGCCCGCTCGATGGTCTCGCGCGCGGAGATCTGCGCCTGCTCGGCCTCGGTCTCGCGCAGTGCGCGCTCGCGGGCGACTTCCGTACGCTGCAGGGCGCGGCGCATCTCGATGTCGCGTTCCTGTTCCAGGCGCGCGGTCTCGCTCTCGCGCTCGATCTCGAGCGCCTGCCGCTCGGCCTCCAGGTTGCGGGTGCGGATCTTGATCATCGAGTCCTGCTCGATGTCGTTGCGCAGCTTGCGTCTCGCCTCGATGTCCTCCATCAGGTTGGTCAGGCCCTCGGCGTCGAACCGGTTCGAGGGGTTGAAGAACTCGAGGTCGGTCTGGTCGAGATCGGTGATGGCGACCGATTCCAGCTCGAGGCCGTTCTGGGCGAGGGCTTCGGCCGCATTGGTCTTGACGCGCGCGACATAGTCGCCGCGCCGCTCATGCATCTCCTCCAGGGTCATTTCGGACGCGACCGAACGGATGGCGGATATGAACTTGCCGGCGAGCAGGGCGTGAAGCTTTTCCGGCTCCATGGTGCGGCGGCCGAGGGTGGCGGCGGCGATGGAAACGGCTTCGCGGGTGGCCTGGACCCGGACATAGAAGTCGGCCTCGATGTCGACGCGCATGCGGTCGCGGGTGATCACCGCGTCCTGCCGCGATCGCACGATTCCCATCGGCTGCACGTTCATGTTGACCGGGGTGTAATCGTGAATGAACGGCAGCACGAAGGCGCCGCCATTGATCACCACGCGCTCGCCGAGGAAGCCGGTCCGGACGAACGAGGTCTCCTTGGAGGAGCGATGATAGAGCCAGTTCACGATGTAGACGCCGACGACGATCACGACGATCGCGACGATCAGCCAGAGGATCAATTCACCGACCAGCATCCCTGACATCTTTCCCTCCCTCGAACCTATCAGGCGTTAGCGCGCGCCGATCGCCTTGAATTGACGTACCTGCTCCGTCAGCGCCCGCTCCACGGGAAGCCGCTCCATCGAGGACGCCCCGTAGAAGCCGTGGCAATGGCGGGTATTCTTCATGATGAAATCGGCGTCGGCGGGATCGGCGATCGGGCCGCCGTGGGCCAGCACCAGGATGTCGGGATTGACGCTGAGCGCCGCCGAAGCCCAGGTCTCGATCCGGGCAGGGCAGTCCTTCAGCTTCGGCGCGGTCTGCGCGCCAATCGAGCCGCCGGTCGTCAACCCCATGTGGCAGACGATGATGTCGGCGCCGGCGATCGCCATCGCGGCCGCCTCCTTCTCGCTGAACACGTAGGGCGTCGTCAGCATGTCCTTGTCGTGCGCTCTCGCGATCATGTCGATCTCGAGCGCATAGGACATGCCGGTCTCTTCGAGATTGGCGCGGAAGGTGCCGTCGATCAGCCCGACGGTCGGAAAGTTCTGCACGCCCGCGAAACCAAGCGCCTTCAGCTGGTCGAGAAACACGTCCATGTCGCGAAACGGATCGGTGCCGTTGACGCCCGCGAGCACCGGCGTCCTGGTGACCACAGGCAGCACCTCATTCGCCATGTCGAGCACGATGGCGTTGGCATCGCCGTAAGCCATCAGGCCCGCGAGCGAGCCGCGGCCGGCCATCCGATAGCGACCGGAATTGTAGATCACGATGAGATCGACGCCGCCGGCCTCCTCGCATTTGGCCGACAGGCCCGTGCCGGCGCCGCCGCCGACGATCGGCTCGCCACGCCGCGCCATGTCGCGGAACTTCTTCAGGAGGGCTGCGCGTTCAAACCTGGCCATCGGTCACCTCGCTTGTCTCCGCCGCGTAGCCGTGCGGCCGAACAGGGTTCGGAATGCACTGACGATGGCGGCGGCGAAGTCGGGATCGTTGATGTTCTTCGGCGTGCGGATGAGCTGACGGTTGCCGGTCTGCCGCACGGTGCGCTCCAGCGTGCGGAACAGCGCGGCGTCGGCGTCCGGATCCCAGAACGGCTGGCCGCGGGCATCGAGTGCGGAGACGCCGCCCTCGGGCAGGAAGAAGCGCACCGGGCCATCCATCTGGTTGAGCCGCTCGCCAATCCAGCGGCCCATGCGCTCGTTCTCTTCCACGGTTGTCCGCATCAACGTCACCTGCGGATTGTGGACGTGGAACTTGCGGCCGCGGTAGCGCTCGGGAATGGTCTCGGGCGCGCCGAAATTGACCATGTCGAGGGCGCCGACGGAGCCGACATAGGGAATGCGCGTGCGGATGATCGCACCGAAGCGGTCCTCCGTCGCCGGGAACACGCCGCCCATCAGAAGATCACAGACCTCGGTGGTGGTGAGGTCGATGGCACCGGCGAGCTGGCCGGACTCGACGAGTTTTTCCATGGAACGGCCGCCGACGCCGGTGGCGTGGAAGACCAGGCATTCGAAATCGTCGCGCAGGTCGGCGGCGATCTTCTGCACGGCGGGCGTGGTGACGCCGAACATGGTGATGCCGACCGAGGGCAGGCCGGCGCCGACGGCACGCTCTTTTGCCTCGCGTCCTTCGAGCCGCGCCCTGACCATGCCGGCGAGCGCGTTGGCACCGTTGGCCAGCACCGCGCGCGAGATCGAGTTCAGCCCCTGCACGTCGGTGACGGAGTACATCATCGTGATGTCGGCCGGACCGACATAGGGACCGACGTCACCGGAGGCGACGGAGGAAATGATCAGCTTGGGCACGCCGACGGGCAGCGCACGCATGCCGGGGGCAACCAGCGACGCGGCGCCCGAGCCGCCCGCCGAGATCACGCCGGCAACATTGCCCTGGCGCCGCAGCCAGCTGGCGAAGGCATCGGCCATCGCCGTCACGGCAGCACCGCGGTCGGAGCCGAACACGGCAGGACCGCCGCGGCCGTGGTTCAGCGCGATCTCCTGCGCCGAGACGTCGCAGGACGAATGTCGACCGCTGGTCGAGACGTCGACCAGCCGGGTACGCAGGCCGCTTTCCGCGATGATGTCGCGGATGTAGCGCAGCTCGACCCCCTTGGTGTCGAGCGTGCCGACGACAAGCACGACGGGAGGGCCGGCGGTCTGCGCCGCCACCGGCTCGCGCTTGCGCCGGGCCGTCTCGTCGAGCCGTGCGACTTGGGTCGAGAGCGTGCGCGCGGCCGCCTCGATGCGGGCGATCGGCACCGGTTGCGACCACCGGGTCGGGATCGTCGGGTTGGAGACGTAAATGCGGATCGGCCCGTCGCGGCGCGGTGCCGGCGCCGGCTTTGCCTCGGCACCGGCCTCGGCGACGTCGAGATCCGGCTCGAGCTCGGCGTGAAGCCCGACGCCGAGCAGGCGCTGCTGCAGGTCGCGGTCGGCGGCGAGGCGCGCGGAGTCGATGATGCGGTTGATGCGGCCGTTCACCATGATCGCGACGTTGCGCGAGATCGCGGTGGCGACACCGATGTTCTGCTCGATCACGAGCACGGACATGTCCTCGTCCTCGCCGAGCCGCAGCAGCATCTCCTCGACTTGCGCCACGATGACGGGCGCAAGTCCCTCGGTCGGCTCGTCCATGATCAACAGATGCGGATTGGTGAGCAGCGCACGCGAGATCGCCAGCATCTGCTGCTCGCCGCCGGAGAGCTGGCCGCCGCCATGGTCCTTGCGCTCGGCGAGGCGGGGAAAGGTGTCGTAGATGCGCTCGACCGTCCAGGCGCCGGGGCGCATGCCGCCGGCAAGCCGCAAATGCTCGTCGACGCTGAGCGAGCGCCAGAGCCGACGGCCCTGCGGCACATAGCCGACGCCGAGCCGCGCAATCTGGGCCGGCGGCCGCCGCGTGACGTCCTCGCCGCGGACCCGGATCGATCCGCCACTCACGGTCACGAGGCCCATGATCGCCTTGCACAGCGTGGTCTTGCCCATGCCGTTGCGGCCGACCACGGAGAACACGCCGCTCTCCAGCGTGAGATCGACGCCCTGCAGCGCGTGGGAATGGCCGTAATAGACGTCGAGGCCGCGGACCTCGAGCGCGGCGGCGGAGCGGCGGGCCTCATTCATGGCCGCCTCCGAGATAAAGTTCCTGCACTTCAGGATCGGACTCGATCTCCTGCGGCAGGCCTTCCTTGAAGACACGTCCGTTGTGCATCATCGTGACGCTCTCGACGACGCGCAGCGCCACGTCCATGTCGTGCTCGATGATGATGTAGCCGATATGTGCCGGCAGCGAGGTCAGGATCTCGATCAGCTCGGCGCGTTCGGTCGGCGACAGGCCCGCGGCCGGCTCGTCGAACAGGACGAAGCGTGGGGCGCCGGCGAGCGCCAGCGCGATCTCGAGCTGGCGCTGCTGGCCGTGCGCGAGCTCGGCGACGCGCTGGTCCTTCACGGCGGACAGATGCACGGCCTGGACGAGGTTGTCGGCCGCATGCATCAAGGCATCGTTCTGTCCCGGTCGCAGGAACGAGAAGCGCCCGCGCGAGACGCCGCGGCAGGCGAGATAGACGTTGTCCTGCACGGTGAGGCCGGGGAACAGCGCCGAGATCTGGTAGGTCCGGCGCAACCCGCGGCGGATGCGTTCATAGGGCGGGAAGTGCGTGACGTCCTCGCCGAAGAAGCGGATGGTGCCGGAGGAGGGCGCGAAATCTCCGGTGATGCAGTTGAACAGCGTGGTCTTGCCGGCGCCGTTGGAGCCGAGCACGGCGCGGCGCTCGCCGGGGCGCACGGTGATGGTGACGTCGGTCAGCGCCGCGAGCGCGCCGAACAGCCTCGTCACGCCGCGCAGTTCCAGCGCGGCGCCGGCGCCGACGGCCGAGAGGCGTTGCGCGACGCTATCCATGGCCGCGTCCTCCGCCCTGGCGATCGTCGCGGGAACGCTGGCTCTGACGCCAGCGCTGCCACAGGCCGATGACGCCGTCCGAGGACCAGAACACGATGGCGAGGAAGCCGAGCCCGATCAGCAGGCGGAAGCGGTTGCCGTCGAGGCCGAGCCTGACCAGGAAATCGAGCGCAAAGGTGCGCAGCAGCACGAAGATCAGCGCGCCGATGAAGGGACCGATCGGACGCGTGATGCCGCCGACCACGGCAATGATCAGCACGTCGATGCAGGCGCCGACGCTGACCGAGCCCGGCGAGATCTGGCGGTAGTTCCAGACCTGGAGCACGCCGGCAAGCGCGGCGATGAAGGACGCAAAGGCATAAGCGGCGACGCGGTGCGCATTGACGTTGAAGCCGAGCGCGGCCATGCGGCGCGGATTGTCGCGAACGCCCTGGAGGGCAAGGCCGAAGGGCGCGCGCGAGATATACTCGACTGCGAAATAGCAGAGCGCCGCGACCGCGAGCACGACATAGTAGAAGGGGATGTCGGCGCGCCAGTTCACGCCCCAGAAGTGCGGCGTGGCCACGGTGTTGATGCCGGTATGGCCGTTGAAGATCGCCCAGTTCTGATTTGTGAAATAGTAGAAGGCAGCGCCAATCGCGAGCGTGATCATGATGGTGTAGATGCCTTCGGTGCGCACCGCGAGGGCGCCGCCGAGCGTGCCGAACGCGGTCGCCAGCGCCAGCGCCATGGGGACCGCGAGCCACCATGGCCAGCCCAGGCTGATATTGGCGTTGCCGCTGATACCGAACACGGCGACCATGTAGGCCGAGAAGCCCGCGATGGTGAGCTGCATCAGGCTGACCATGCCGCCATAGCCGGCGAGGAACATCAGGCTCAGTGCCATGATGCCGAGGATCAGCGTGGTCGCGAAGATCTCGATCAGGAAGAAGCCGCTCGCGATCAGCGGCATCACCACGAGAATGACTGCTACGATCCAGGCGGCGGGGTTGTTGATCTCCGGCCATGTCCGCGCGGGGCGCTGCGTCACAGCGGCGGGACGAACGGCGACGCGGGCATCGTGGGCGAGCGACATGTCAGCGCCTCGCCAGCAGGCCTTGCGGCCGGATCGCCAGCACCAGCACCATGATCAGGAAGGTCACGACGATGGCATAGGTCGGGATGTAGACCGAGCCGAGCTGCTCGGCGAGGCCGATGATCAGCGCGCCGAGCGCCGCACCGGGGATCGAGCCCATGCCGCCCACGATCACGACGACGAGGGAGGCGAGCAGGAAGCGGATGTCTTCGCCGGGCGACAGGGATTGGAAGGTGCCGCCGACGACGCCGGCGATGCCCGCAAGTCCGGCGCCGAATGCGAACACGGCGACGAAGACGAGCTGGATGCGCACGCCGGTCGCGGCGAGGATATCGCGATCGTCGACGCCGGCGCGAATGATCATGCCGATGCGGGTACGATTGAGCGCGAGCCACATCGACACGCCGATGACCACGGACGCGGCGAAGATCACCAGCCGTACCATGGGATATCTGAGATAGACCGGCTCGCCCGAGGATTTCACCGCCGTGATCAGCGGCAGCTCCACGGGGCCGATCAGCCAGTTCGGGGTCTGAACCTGGTAGAAATCGCCGCCGCAGGCCCACAGCATCAGATCGGCGAACACGATCGACAGCCCGATCGTCACCATGGTCTGCCTGAGATCCTGTCCCTCCATCCGGTGGAACACGATCACCTGGAGCAGGACGCCCACCAGGGCGGTAAGGATGAAGGCGACGATGAAGCTGAGGAGCCAGGAGCCGGTCGCTGTGCTGATGGCATAGCCGACATAGCCGCCGAACAGATAGAGCGAGCCGTGCGCGAGGTTGACGTTGCGCATCAGGCCGAAGATCAGCGTGAAGCCGCTGGCGACGAGGAAGTACAGGCCTCCGAGCGTGATGCCGTTGAACACGGCGTTGAGGAACACGCGCTTGCGGCCGATGGCTTCCTCGAGGCCCGGCGGCCAGACCGCGAAGATCAGCCAGAGCGCGACGGCAATGGCAATGATGGCAATCAGCGCCCAGGCCGGATGGCGTTCGACAAAGCGGCTCATGCGCGCCGCCTTCCCGGCCATGCCACGTGCCCAAGGTCGATCGAATGCAGGTCAGACAGCCTTGTACCGGCTGCTCGCCTAGCCATGAACGTGCGCTCCCGTCGTCGCGATCATCTCAGGATCGCGTTGCCGGCATCCTAGCCGGGCGGCGGGGGCGACGTTTGATCGTGAGTATCTTTTCGTGGCCCGCGCTCAGGCGCGCAAAATCTTGGCCGCTCGACGATAATCGGTCGGGGCCATCCCCACATTGGCGGCGAAGAAGCGGGTGAAACCGCTCTGCGAGGAGAAGCCGAGATCGAAGCCGATATCGGCGATCGGCGTCTCGCTGGCCACCAGCGCTTCGAGCGCCTGTTCCATGATCAGCGTGTTCAGATAGAGATTCGGCGTAACGCCGGTCTGGACGCGGAACAGCCGGTAGAAATGCGGCCGCGACAGGCCGGATTCCCGTGCGATGGTGTCGAGCTCGATCTCGGCACCGGGACTTTCCGACATCATCTTGATGCATTTGCGCACGCGAAAATCGGTGACGGAGCCGTTTGCGCGTGGATCGCGCGCGATCTCGGCCTGCTGCCAGCTTTCGTCGTAACAGATATCGATCAGTCTCCGCAGCTCGGAATCGAGGCTGGAGAGCGAGGGTGCGCCGCACACGAGCGCGGCGGTCCGCCTGATGTGCTTGTCGAGTGCCGGCGTGCGCTTGAACTGGGTGCGGCCGAAACGCAGCCGGTGGGTGCCCGATGCATCGGGTGCGAACCATTCGGCGTTGACGTAGAGCACGAAGAAGATCGCGCCGCCGTCCAGATCGGCAGGCAGGAAATTGTGCGGCTCCCAGGGATTGACCGCGACGACGGACGTCCCGGTGAGATCGTAATGCCCCTCGGAGACGTCGATGCATGCCGGCATGCCGCCGACATGGAAGATCAGATGACCTTCACGATGGGCGTGGATATTGAAAGGGCGGTTCAACTGATAAACCGTCGCCCGACCGAACCGGCCGTGGAAGACGGCGAGCGCACGGCTCATGCCTTCCCCTCCCGAATGTTCTTGTCTTTTCGCCCAGCGTTCAACAACGCCGGCGAGATTGCAAGAGCGGAGAGCGACCGCGTCAGCAAGTCGCTCCCCGGTTGCGTGTTTGCAGCCGTGATGCGTCAGTACTTCTTACATTCCGGAACGGTTCGGCTCGGCAGCCCGATCTTCGCGAAAACCGCCGGATCGTAGCCGAGCGTCTGGTTGACGTTCGGGATCACCTTCACGACCTTGCTGAACAGCGCGCCCTTGCCGTCGTCGACGACCTCGGTGACGAAGTTGGTTCCAATCGCCTGGCGGTTGGAGTCGAGCTTGATCTTGCCGTTGGGCGCATCGAGCTCGATCTTCGCCAGCGCGGCCTTGAATTTCGACTGGTTGTCGCTGAGATCGCCGTTGACCTCACGCAGTGCGAGGATCAGCGCCATGGTTGAATCATAGTAGTTGGTGGCGAGCAGTGACGGGCTCGGAAAGCGCTTGTTGGGCGGGAAGGCGTCCTGATAGGCCTTCACGAATTTCTGCCAGCCCGGGTCCTCCCAGGTGTCAGCCTGGCCGCTCGCCGCGATGGTGCCGATCAGGGCGTTCTTGGCGTTGCCCTTGGACGACAGGATGGTCTGGTCGATCATGATGGAACCGCCCATCAGATGCGCCTTGCCGCCCGCCTGCTGATACTGGTTGAGGAAGTTGACGGCATCCGCGCCGCCGAGGCCGAGATAGATCGCATCGACGTCGTCGGGCAGCGCGGCGATCACCGAGGCGAAATCCTTGGTGCCGAGCGGCACCCATTGCCGGTTGGTGACCTGTCCGCCGGCGCCGCAGAATTCGAGCACGAGACCGAACACCTGTGTGTAGATGAACGAATAGTCCTCGCCGACGGTCGCGATCTTGCGATACTTCTTCTCGTCATAGGCGTATTTGCCGAGGCCGACCTGCCACTGCGCGCCGTCCATGTTGTAGCGGAAGAAGTTCGGGGCAGGATCGACATAGGTGGTTTCCTGCGCGCCGGAAGCCGCATTGATGAAGGTCAGCTCGGGATGGGTCTTGGCGAAGTTCTTCACCGCGATGCCTTCGTCGCCGGAGAGCGGTGACAGCAGGATCTGCACCTTGTCCTGCTCGATCAGCTTGCGTACCGCGCGCACCGCCGAATCCGGCGTCGCGTCGGTCGAGGCGACGATGAATTCGAGCTCCTTGTCGCCGACCTTCTTGCCGAGCACGTTGAGCGCGGTCTGGTGGCCGCGCATGCCGTCCTCGCCGAGAACGGTGTAGGTGCCTTCGAGCGTCGCGGTCACGCCCACCTTGATCTTTTCCTGGGCGATCGCGGCGCTTGAAAGAAACAGGCTGCTCAGCGCGAGCAGTCCGATACTGCATTTCGACATTGTGCTCCTCCCTCTGTCGTCGATTGTTGCCGCGCCAAAACTGGCGCGATGCCGCTGGCTCTCGAACGGGCTGCGGCTTTGCAGGGAAGCTAGCCGAAGTCGGATGCGGTGCACGCGTGGACGCCTCGTCCGGCTTGACGGGCAGTCTCATTTTTGAATGTTGCGGCGCAAGTGGTTTCGCGGTGCAGCAGGCGCGGGATCAGATGTCACACCCAGCCGCCATCGACGATGTAGTGTTGGGCCGTGCAGGCCGAGGCTTCGTCGGAGGCGAGAAAGACGGTGAATTTCGCGACCTCGTCGGGGACGAGCTTGCGCTTCAGGCATTGCCGCTGCATCAACTCCACCTCGCCCTGCGGCGTCATCCATTTCTCGAGCTGGCGTTCGGTCATGATCCAGCCCGGCGCGATTGCGTTCACGCGGATATTGTAGGGGCCGTAGTCGCGCGCCAGGGAACGCGTGAGGCCGATCACGCCCGATTTGCTGGCGGTGTAGGCGGCCATGCCACCTTGCCCGGCGATCCACGACACGGAGCCGAAATTGACGATCGCGCCGGCATTGGCCGCCTTCATGTCGGGCAAGACGGCTTGCGCGGCGAAGAACTGGTGCTTCAGGTTCACCGCGATGCGGTCGTCCCAATATTCCGGCGTCATCTCCTCGGTCGCGTGCCGTTCGTCATGCGCGGCATTGTTGACGAGGATGTTGATCGCGCCGTGCGCCTCGCGCGCCAGTGCGATGCCGGCGCGCAGGGCTGCGATGTCGGTGAGGTCGACGCGCTGGAAATGTGCGCCGAGCCCCTGATCCGACAATTCGCGTGCAAGGCGCTGGCCTTCGTCGGCCTTGATGTCGAAGAACACGACCTTGCTCTTCTGCTGCGCGAAGCGCCGCACGATCGCAGCACCAATGCCCGATGCGCCACCGGTGACGAGAACGACCTTGCCGGCGAGGTCAGAATAAAGGGCAGCCATGGACACCTCTCGACTTGCTTGTCTCGATTTGCTTGCGGGCGGTGCGAAGCGCCGTCCGTTTTCTTCGCAAAGCTTAGTCATTTCCGACGTGAGGGTCATAGATCAGAATTTTAGTTGCGTACCTCAAAAATTGAAGGCAGGATTGCAGGCAAAGAATAGAAGCCGGTTGGGAGGAATGTGATGAGGCTGCTCGGGAAGCTGGGACTCGCCGTTGCCGCATGCCTGCTCGGGGCCAATTGGGCCGCTGCCGACACCACCGTGAAATGGCTCCACATCGAGGCCAACCCGGCCCAGGTGAAGATCTGGGAGGAGGTCGCGCGCAGCTATGAGGCGTCGCATCCCGGCGTGAAGGTCGAGATGCAGTTCCTCGAGAACGAGGCCTACAAGGCCAAGCTGCCGACCATCCTGCAGTCCAAGGATCGGCCGAACATCATCTACAGCTGGGCCGGCGGCGTTCTGAAGACGCAGATCGAGGCCGGCGTGCTCGACGACATCACCGATCAGGTGAAGGGCTATGGCGACAGCCTGACGCCGGCGGCACTCGCGGCCTTCACCAGCAATGGCAAGGTCTACGGCCTGCCGACCGCGCTGTCTCAGGTCGGCTTCCTCTGCAACAGGGAGCTGATGGCCAAGGCGAAGGTCGATCCCGCCGCGATCAAGAGCTGGGACGATCTGCTCACCGCAGTGAAGACGCTGAAGGGAGCCGGCGTGACGCCGATCGTGGTCGGCGGCGCCGACAAATGGCCGCTGCATTTCTACTGGACGCATCTTGCCGTGCGTATCGGCGGCAAGGGCGCGTTCGACGCGGCGCTGCGCGGCGAGAATGGTGGCTTCGCCGGCGAGACCTTCCAGAAATCCGGCGAGCTCTTCAAGCAGCTCGTTGATCTCCAGCCGTTCCAGAACGGCTTCCTCGGTTTCAAGAATCCGCAGGCTGTCGGCTATTTCGGCGACGGCAAGGCGGCGATGACGCTCGCCATCAGCACCGTCTATCATTTGCAGCGCGCGCTCGCCGCCGACAAGGTCGGATTGAGCGAAGACAAGATCTGCTGGTTCGACTTCCCGGTCGTGCCGGGCGGCAAGGGCGCGCCGACGGATACGCTCGGCGGCATCACCGGCTGGCTGATCACCAAGGGCTCGCCGAAGGAGGCCGTCGATTTCCTGAAATACTTCGTCTCCAAGGATGTGCAGACGCGCCTTGCCGCCGGCAATTTCATCATCCCGGTGGTGCAGGGGGCGGATGCCGGCCTCAACAATTCCTTCATGAAGCTGATCGCGGCCAATCTGGCGAAATCGAACTATCACCAGAACTTCTATGATCAGAGCCTCGGGCCCTCGGTCGGCCGCGTCGTCAACGACGTGACCGCCGAGATCGCCGGCGGCAGCATGAACCCTCAGGACGCGGCAAAGGCGATTGAAGCGGCGTGGAAGCAGGGTAACTGACGGTGGGGCGGCGGATCGCGATGGTGTCGGCGATCGACGTTGCCGGCGAGACGCCCTCGCAGGCCGCGGTCCGGGGCCCGCGGTGGGACGGACGCTTCACGGTCCTGATCCTGTTCCTGCCGCCGGCACTGCTGTTGTTCACGCTGTTCGTGGTGGTGCCGATCGGCGAAGCCGCCTGGTACTCGGCCTTCAACTGGAACGGCTTCGGCAAGCCGACCAACTGGATCGGCCTGGACAATTACCGTTTCGTGCTGGAAACGCGCGCATTCTGGCTCGCCTTGCGCAACAACGGCCTGATCATCGCAGTTTCGCTTGCGATCCAGCTGCCGCTTGCGCTCGCCCTGGCACTGATGCTCGCGGAACGCTTTCGTGGTGCAGTGGCGCTGCGGATGCTGTTCTTCATGCCTTATATCCTGGCCGAGATCGCGACCGGGCTGATCTTCTCGTTCGTCTATGACGGCGACTATGGTCTGGTCGCTTCGATCTGGCGCACCTTCGGCGCCGAGCCGCCGCATCTGCTGGCCTCGACCGACACGGCGATGCTGGCGGTGCTGATCGTCATCGTCTGGAAATATTTCGGCTTCCACATGATGCTGTTCATCGCGGCCCTGCAGAGCCTCGACAAGAGCCTGGTCGAAGCCGCCCGCATCGACGGTGCGACGCGGACACAGACCCTGCGTCACGTCGTCGTCCCCTTGCTCTATCCGACCATCCGTCTCTCCGTGTTCTTCGCCATCGTCGGCTCGCTGCAGCTGTTCGACCTGGTGATGCCGTTGACGCGCGGAGGACCTGCGGATTCCTCCAACACGATGGTGAGCTTCCTCTACAACAACGGCATCTCCCGGATGCGGGTCGGCTATGGCAGCGCCATCGGCGTCATTCTGTTCATGATCTGCGTGACCTTTGCCTTCACCTACAAGCGATGGTTCATGCGCGATGAGTAGCACCGGGACCTCCCGCGCTCCGTTCGATCCGGCGGCCCTGTTCAAGGCGCTGTTCCTCGCGGCCGTCGCCGTCTTCGTGCTCGTGCCGCTGCTGGCGACCGTGCTCGGCGGCTTCAAATCGCTCGGAGAGTTGCGCGTCAACCCGTTCGGCCTGCCGCAGCACTGGGAGTGGCAGAATTACGCGGATATCCTGTTCTCCGCGCGCTACTGGCAGCTGTTGCGCAACTCGCTGGCGATCTCGACGCTGGCGGTGACGTTGACCCTGATCGTGGCCTCGATGGCGGCGTTCGCCTTCGCTCATGTCAGGTTCTACGGCAGCTCGATGCTGCTCAGCTATTTGACGCTCGGCCTGCTGTTTCCTGCCGCGACCGCGGTGCTGCCGCTCTTCATCAAGGTGCGCGATCTCGGGCTGCTGGATACCTATTTCGGCGTGGCGCTGCCGCAGGTGGCCTTCAGCCTCGCGATGAGCGTGCTGCTGCTGCGGCGCTTCTTCAAGGACATTCCGTATGAACTGCTCGAGGCGGCCCTCGTGGACGGCTGCAGCTACATCAAGTTCTTCCGCTACGTGACGCTGCCGCTGTCGCGGCCGATCCTGGCGACCGTCGGGACCATCACTTTCGTCAACAGCTGGAACGCCTATCTGTTGCCGCTGGTGATGCTCAACACCGATGCGCTCTATCCCTGGCCGCTCGGCATCATGGTGTATCAGGGCGAATACTCGTCCGAATGGCACCTGATCCTGGCTTTCATCACGCTGACCATCCTGCCGACGATCATTCTCTTCCTTCTGGCCCAGAAGCATATCGTCGCCGGTCTTACCGCAGGCGCGGTCAAGGGATGAGCGGACCCTTACGGAGATCACAATGAGAAAAGTGGGTATCGGAATCATCGGCTGCGGTGTCATCAGCACCGCCTACCTCAAGGCGGCGCAACGCTTCCCTGTCATGGAGGTCAGGGCGCTCGCTGACATGCGCAGCGACGTCGCCGAGCGCCAGGGCGCGGCTTTCGGGCTGCCGGCGATGCGGGTGGATCAGCTGCTCAAGCGCGATGATGTGGAGATCGTCGTCAATCTCACGGTGCCTCTGGCCCACACCGACGTCAGTCTCGCGGTGCTGAACGCCGGGAAGCATGTCCATTCCGAAAAGCCGCTCGGCATCGACGTCGCGGAAGCCCGCAAGGTGATCGATCTCGCCGCACAGAAGAACCTGCGCGTCGGCTGCGCGCCCGACACGTTCCTCGGCGGCGGGCACCAGACTGCCCGCAAGCTGATCGACGACGGCGCGATCGGCACGCCGGTGGCGGGCAGCGCCTTCTTCGGCTGCCCCGGCCACGAGCGCTGGCACCCGGCGCCGGGCTTCTATTACTTGCGCGGCGGCGGGCCGATGCTCGACATGGGGCCGTACTACATCACCGATCTCGTGCAACTGCTCGGCCCGGTCGCGAGCGTGATGGGCTCGACCGCTCGGCCGAAATCGGAGCGCCTGGTGACCAGCCAGCCGATGAACGGCTCACTGATCCCCGTCGAAGTCTCGACCCATGTCGCGGGCACCCTCGAATTCGAAAACGGGGCGGTGGTCTCGATCACGATGAGCTTTGACGTGCCGAAGCACCGGCACGCGCCGATCGAGATCTATGGCGACAAGGGCAGCATGCTGGTGCCGGACCCGAACCGCTTCGGCGGCGAGGTGCAGGTCGCCAAGACCGGCGGCGAGTGGGAGGCGGTGCCGCTCACGCACGGTCACGTCGAGGGCGAGTTCCGTTCCATCGGCGTTGCCGACATGGCTTCTGCGATCCTGGCCAACCGGCCGCATCGCGCCAGCGGCGCGCTGGCGTTCCATGTCCTGGAGGTGATGGAGGCGTTCCAGACCTCGGCCGACGAAGGGCGGCGCGTCAGAATCGAGAGCCGCGTCGAGCGGCCGGCAATGCTGCCCACGGGGTGCGAAACCGGACAGATCGACTGAGGGAGGGACCATGCGCAAGGCAATGATTGTTTGGGGCGGCTGGCCGGGTCACGATCCTGATCTCTGTGCGTCGATGATCCGCGGCTGGTTGAAGGCCGAGGGCTTCGAGGTCCGGATCGAGACCACGACGGCCGCGTTCGCCGATCCGGCGATCCACGATCTGTCGCTGATCATCCCGATCTACACCATGTCGAAGATCGAGAAGGCAGAGGCGCTCAATCTCTGTGCGGCGGTCCGCAGCGGGGTCGGGCTCGCCGGCCATCACGGCGGGATGTGCGACGCGTTCCGCGATTCGGTCGACTACCAGTTCCTGTGCGGCGGGCAGTGGGTTGCCCATCCCGGCAACATCATCGATTACAAGGTCGACTTGACGAAGCCCGATGACCCCATCATGAAGGGTCTCAAGAGTTTCGAGCATCGTTCCGAGCAATACTATATGCATGTCGACCCCGCCAACGAGGTGTTGGCGACGACGACCTTCACCGGCGAGCACGCGTCCTGGATCGAGGGCGTGGTCATGCCCGTGGTGTGGAAGAAGCGTTACGGTGAGGGCAGGGTATTCTATTCCTCGCTCGGCCACCGCGCCTACGAGTTCGATGTGCCCGAGATCCGGACGCTGATGACCCGCGGCATGCTGTGGGCGGCGCGCGAATGACAGCCGGCGCGGCCCAGCCGGTCGTTCGCGCCACGCTCGAGGATGTCGCGCGGGCCGCGGGGGTGTCGCTTGCGACCGTGGACCGGGTCGTCAACCGGCGCGACGGTGTGCGCGCCAAGACCGTCGCCCGTGTCGAAGCCGCGGTGGCAAAGCTCGGCTATCGTGCTGACGTCGCGGCGGCGCGGCTTGCGCGCGGGCAGAGTTTTCGCTTCGCGTTCGTGCTGCCGAGCGGCAGCAACAGCTTCATGACCAACCTGACCGAGCAGGTCCAGCGCACCGCGGAGTGGCTCGCCGGCCAGCGCGGCTTCATCGACATTCTTCATGTCGACGTGTTCGATCCGGACGTGCTCGCCGGCGCGCTGGAGACTCTGTCGCCGGCCTATCAGGGCGTCGCCGTCATCGCACTCGATCATCCCAGGGTGCGCGCCGCGATCGACGAGCTCGCCTCGCGCGGGGTCGCGGTGGTCACCCTGGTCTCGGACGCGCCGAGCGCGCGCCGTCTCCATTACGTCGGAATAGACAATCCGGCCGCGGGCCGGACTGCGGCGACGCTGATGGGACGTTTCCTCACCGGCAGCGAGGGCACGGTCGCCGTGATCGCGGGATCGCTGTCGCTGCGCGACCACACCGAGCGGCAGTACGGCTTCCACCAGATCCTCTCCAGCGAGTACCCGAAGCTGCGCACGCTCCCGGTCCTCGAGGGGCGCGACGACAGCGACCGCACGCGGGAGCTGACGGCGGCGCTGCTCGCGCGCCACGCCGATCTCCGCGGCATCTATTGTTGCGGTGCCGGGAACCGCGGCATCGCCGATGCGCTCGAGGCGTCGGGCCGCGCACGCGAGGTGGTCTGGATCACCCATGAGCTGACCCAGCACACGCGGCGTTTCCTGGTCCGCGGCACGCTCGATGCGATCATCAACCAGGATGCCGGCCATGAAGCGCGTTCCGCGGCGCGCGTCCTGCTGGCGCATTGCTCGGGCGAGCCCATCAGCCCGGACCAGGAGCGCATCCGCATCGACATTTTTCTGCGCGACAATCTGCCATAGGCAACCCGCCTGATGCCAGGACGTGCGTGCGGCTTGCCGCATCGCTGGCGCAGCGCCGCATGGGGCAAGCTCAGTCGAGCGTGAAGGCCGAACTGTAGTCGCGCTTGAGTGCGGGATCCTGCTGCTCTTTTCTCAGGATGCAGTTGCCGACCACCAGCACGTCGAGCTCGTTGCCCATGAAACAGCGGAAGGCATCCTCCGGCGTGCAGACGATCGGCTCGCCGCGAACGTTGAAGCTGGTGTTGACCAGCACCGGGCAGCCCGTGAGCGCCTTGAAACGCGACAGCAGACGATGGAAGCGCGGATTGGTGTCGGCGCTCACCGTCTGGACACGGGCGGAATAGTCGATATGCGTCACCGCGGGGATCGTCGAGCGCACGACGTTGAGCTTGTCGATGCCGAACAAGGCCTGCTCGTCCGCGCTCATCATGTGACGCCGATCGCTCCTGACGCCGGCGACCAGGAGCATGTATGGACTGTCGCCATCGAGCTCGAACCAGTCCGCAACGTCCTCCCGCGTAACCGCCGGAGCGAAGGGGCGGAAGCTCTCGCGAAACTTCACCTTGAGATTGAGATTCTTCTGCATGGCCGGCGAGCGGGGATCGCCCAGAATCGAACGTGCGCCGAGGGAGCGCGGGCCGAACTCCATCCTTCCCTGAAACCAGCCGATCGCGAGCTGGTCGGCAAGGGCCGCCGCCGTCGTCTCGATCATTGCGTCTTCGTCGAGGACATCGAAGCGAGCGCCGGCGGCGCACAGTCGCTGCTCGATCGCCTCTTGCGGGAATTCTGGTCCCAGAAACGCGCCGGACATGCCGTCGCCAGCCACGGCTTGGCGCGGTTGCTGTCTGAACTGATGGTAGGCCGCGAATGCAGCCCCGACCGCACCGCCGGCGTCGCCGGCGGCCGGCTGAATCCAGATCGAATTGAATTTGCCGTCCTGCAACACCTTGCCGTTGGCGACGCAATTGAGCGCGACGCCGCCCGCAAGGCACAGATTGCGCGCACCCGTCTGAACCGCAAGGCTGCGGGTCAAACGAAGCACCGCCTCCTCGAGGACAGCCTGGATGGAGGCCGCGATATCCATGTGGAAAGGCGTGAGCAGTTGGTCCGGGCTGCGCACCGGCTGGCCAAACAGCCTGGCGAAGCGGTCGTTGGTCATCGTCAGCCCGGTGCAATAATCGAAATACGACATGTCGAGACGAAACGAGCCGTCCGCCTTGAGATCGATCAGCGAATCGAGAATGCGCTGCGCGTATTTCGGCTCGCCATAGGGGGCAAGGCCCATCAGCTTGTATTCGCCCGAATTGACCTTGAAGCCGGTGTAGTACGTGAAGGCCGAATACAGCAGTCGGGATTGCTGAAGCAATACATGTATCGCGGCGGCATGAGCCAGATGTACCACCGCCAGCTCAGGAGGTTGTTGCGGAAGGCCCTGCCGTTTCCGCCGTTCGTGCGAATCTTGTCGTCTTGCCAGTCCCAAACGCGCATGCCGCGGCTGTTGAACGACACCGGCTCCGATTGCCCGCGAAGTGTTGCGATCGCGTCGTGTACGGCCGTGGTCGAAAAAACCAGGCGGAATAGCTCTCCGACCTGAAACGCCGCCTTTCCGAGCGCTGGCCAACGCGACAGAAGTACGTCCGAATAATCGGCAGCAGGAAGTCCCCCCATCAGTCCCTGCTTCTGGCCGACGGCCGCGTAGTGCGAATAGCCGTCGCCGTATTCGCCAAGCGCCAACCGGACGCGTGCATCGGGATTTCTGGACAGATAGCCGGCTTCGTTCCAGCCGTCGGGCAGGAAGCCGCCCATCCGCTTTTCCGCACGCCCGGCCGCCAGATAGTGGTGATAGCCGTTCAGAAAAGAACCTTGCGAGATCTGATACTCGACGTCGCGGTTGACCTGTAGATATCGCCTGTCGTTCCAGGCTTTCGGTATGAAGCCGCCCTCGCGATGCTCCGCTTTGCCGGCGGCGAGATAGTGGTGATAACCGTTGACGAAGGTGCCGCGAGCGACCTCCGCTCTCACGTCGGGATTGACGCGCAGATAGAGTTCTTCGTTCCAGTCGGGAGGCGGGGTGCCATCCTGTCGGCCTTCGGCGCGCCCGGCGACAAGATAGTGGTGATAGCCGCCGACAAAAGTGCCGCGCCGAACCTCGGCGGCGACATCGGGATAGATTCGAAGATACCGCGCCTCATTCCAGCCGGGCGGCGGCACTCCGGTCTGCCGACCCTCGGCGCGTCCGGCAGCAAGATAGTGATGATAGCCGCTGACGAAGGTGCCTCGCCGGACCTCGGCAGCGACATCCGGATAGAGTCGAAGATAGAGCGCTTCGTTCCAGTCGGCAGGCGGACTGCCCTCCAACATCCCGGCAGGACCCGCGGCCGCTTCCGCGCGGGCGACGTCCCCGGGGACAGGCGTGGCAACGGATGCGGGCGGTTCGGTGGCGCCGTCCGTCCGGCGCTTTGCAGGCTCGGCTGTCAGAAAATCGGCGAAGGCCCGAACCCCGTCGCCGGAGAATCGACCCTCCAGGTAAGCCTGGTCGCGCGGAAAGAAGATATTGAATCCAAAGAAATCCAGGCCCACCACCGCTTGCTTAAGCGGTGCCACTGATTGTGCGTGGAGAAACGCCAGCATGACCTCGTAGCTGGTGGCCGAAGGCAGGCCGAAGTTGAAGACATTCTTGCCGTTCCATCCGGGATGCTGCGGATCGAGCGCGACCTCGGCGCGGGAGCTGCCCAAGACCACTGCGTCCGGCTTGATGCGGCGCACCTGATACGGCTTCACGACGGGGTCGTGATTTTCGTAGCGCGGCCGCACCACATTGATCCCCGCAATGTCAGGGGTTCCGAACAAATAGTAGGGATCGACCAAAACGACGAGCGCGCAGAGGGCGAGCGGAGGGACAGCTAGGAATGCAACGAATCCAACGGTGAAGCGTCGAAAGCTGGAACCGATTGGTGATGCGGGATCGGCGGCCTTGCTGTTCGCAGAGACGAATGCGCTCACCTTGGTCGTGGCTCTCTCGGGGGGACATCGGAGGTTGCAGCCAAACCTATCCAAGGACTCTACGAGGGTCAAATGGGCAAGAATGCGAGCAGGCGCGCGATCGGGCATCCCTTGGGTCGCTCGGGGCGATCATCCCGAGCAGGGTGGCTCCGGCGAGATGCCGGCGACGGCTTGCGTCGCCAAGGGCATCGTCGGCCTGGTCACGGATGCCGGCGTTCGCGACGGCCTTGCGGTGTCAACTTGTGCTGGTTAGGCGCCGGGGTAATGGCGGCCACTTCGGGCTGCCGAACGTCATTTTGTCGGCGCTGCATCGATGCCCGGTCGCTATCGCCTGTCGAATCCGCGAGAGCGACTGAAAATGGAGGAGCGGACGGTTACGGCGCTGTCTTCGAAATCGTCAGGAGCGTTAGCATCTATAGCGGCATGCCGACGGTGTTGACGTCGTTGAACAGCACGAACGGAGCCACGCCAATTGCCGGTTTGATCATGGACGCCGCGGGCAATCTGTTCGGCTCGATGCAGTATGAGGAGCTTTGACGAAAGGTGGGGCAGACCTCGAACAATTCGCCAAACGAAAGTTCGGAGAAGCTCCTCTCCATCGCGTTCGGCCCATATGCCGTGCCGCCTTCCTGAGCCGCGTGCTGCGCGGAAGTGCAGAGATTTGAGCCATTAATGGCGCTTATGTCGCAAATTTTTACTTCCAATTTTACTTCGCAAAATCCTGCCCCTAGCCTCGCGCGCAACTGATTACATCCGCAGCCGGTCAATGCCGATCGGCAAGCGTTCATCGTAACCAATGAGGGTTGCCATGTCTGACAGAGGTAAGGGGACATTCACTTCCGATCCGGCGGAAGCGAATGCGAGGCGCGCGAAAAAGCTGAGCCGGCGCACGCTGTTGAAGGGGGCGGCCGCAATTGCGGGCGCAGCCGCGGGGTCGGACGCGATCCGCGGATTCCCGACCATCTGGGCGCAGGAGATCAAGGACATCGAGCTGCGTCATGTCGGCGTGTCCTATTCCGTGGTGAAGGCGATCGGCGACCAGGCCGCCAAGGACCTCGGCTTCAAGGTGACGATGCAGAACCTCGACACCTCAGCCGCCATCAACCGCTTCATAAGCCAGCCTAATACGGTCGACATCGCCGACCTCGAGGGCTGGCAGGCCAAGCTGGCCGCCAAGCGCTCTGTGATCCAGGGCATCGAGGTCAAGAAGATCAAGGAGTTCGACAACATCCTGCCGATCTTCACCAAGGGCGAGATCGACGGCCACAAGATCCCGCGCCAGGGCATCTCGCCCTATGAGGCCATGTACATCTCCAAACCCGACTCCACCGATCTGCACGACGGCGTCACCGAGTGGGCGACCTTCCTGCCGCAGGTCTACAACGCCGACTCCATCGGCTATCGCCCCGACCTGGTCGGCCACGAAGTCACCGAGTGGAAGGACCTGATCGATCCCAAGTTCAAGGGCAAGGCCGCGATCCTCGACGTGCCCGCGATCGGCATCATGGATGCCGCGCTCTGCTTCGAAAGCGCCGGGCTCATCAAGTACGGCAACAAGGGCAACATGACCAAGGAGGAGATCGACTTCACCTGCAACAAGCTGATCGAGCTGAAGAAGCAGGGACAGTTCCGAGCGACCTGGACCACTTTCGACCAGTCGGTGCAGCTGATGGCGGCGGGCGAGGTGGTGATCCAGTCGATGTGGTCGCCGGCGGTCGCCGCCGTTCGCGTCAAGGAGATCCCCTGTGTCTACGCGCCTGTGAACGTCAAGAACGGCAAGGAAGGCTATCGCGGCTGGTGCAACGGCATGGGCCTGATGAAGCATCTCTCCGGCAAGAAGCTCGATGCCGCCTATGAATATCTCAACTGGTATCTGTCGGGCTGGCAGGGCGGCTTCGTCGCGCGCTACGGCTATTACAGCCCGGTGCCCTCGACCGCGAAGAAATTCCTCACGCCGGCCGAATGGGCGTTCTGGTACGAGGGCCAGCCGGCGCCGGAGGTGATCAACGATCCCTACGGCGTGCCGATGGAGAAGGCCGGCACCAAGCGTGACGGCGGCTCGTTCCTCGACCGCGTCAAGAACATCTCGTGCTGGAACACGCTGATGGACGAGGCGGCCTACATGAACAAGCGCTGGAACGACTTCAAGGTGGCCTGAAACCTGCTTCCCTGACCTGAACGATGCGCCGGCACGGCGACGCGCCGGCGCGACGAGACCGACTTCAAGGCACTCGCCGATATGCAGCCCAGTCAAAATCCGTCACGCGCAAATCTCGCCGGGTGGCTCTATGTGTCGCCGCTGGTGCTGGTGCTCGTGCCGTTCTTCGTGGCGCCGATCCTGGTCGTGCTGGCCGCGAGCTTCTTTGCGACCGACGGCTTCGGTGGGCTGACGCCGGGCTTCACGCTCGCAAGCTATTTCGAGGTGCTGCATTCGGCGCTGACGTTGAAGCTGTACCTGGCGACGATCAAGTTCACCGTGCTGACCTGGGCCTTCACGCTGATCATCGGTTTCTTCGTCGCCTATTTCCTGGTGTTTCACGTCCGCAACCAGCTGCTGGCGATCGGCCTGTTCCTGCTCTGCACGGTGCCGTTCTGGACCTCGAACATCATCCGGATGATTTCCTGGATCCCGCTGCTCGGCAAGGAGGGCCTGATCAACCAGGCGCTGCTGGCGACCGGCGTGATCCGTCAGCCGCTGGAAGTGCTGCTGTTCTCCGACCTCGCGGTCGTCATCGCCTATGTCCACCAGCTCACGATCTTCATGATCGTGCCGATCTTCAATTCCATGGCGCGGATCGACAAGAAGCTGATCGAGGCCGCGATCGACGCCGGCGCCAGCCGCTTCGACATCATGCGCCTGATCGTGGTGCCGATGTCCAAGAGCGGCATCGCGCTCGGCACCATCTTCGTGGTGTCGATCGTGATGGGCGATTTCTTCGTGGTGAAGGTGATGTCCGGCGGCGGCTCGGCCTCCGTCGTCAGCGCGTTCTACGAGGATGTCGGCGTGCTGCAATATCCAACGGCTGCGGCCTCCGCCGTGCTGCTGACCCTGGTGCTGGTCGCTATCATCTCGCTGATCCTGCGCACCGTCGACATCAGGCAGGAGATCACGCGATGAGCGCGGTGCTTGCCGACATGCCCGAAACCGAGACGTCCGAGCCGATCGCGCCCGCGACCACCAAGGCGATCGCGCCGAGCAAGGGTGGTCGGCCCTGGACGTTCTACGTGCTGGCGACCCTGTTCGCTGTCTATGTGATCGCGCTCTACGGTCCGATGTTCTGCATCTACATCCTGTCGTTCCAGGACATCCGCGGCGGCCTCGTGTTTCCGATGAAGGGCCATTCGCTGCATTGGTTCGTCGATCTCTTCACCCAGGCGCGGACCGGCGACGTCAAGGGCTCGTTCGACCGCTCGATCAAGCTCGCCGTCATCGTCACCATCATCACGGTGGTGGTCTCGTTCCTCGCCGGGCTCGGCTTCCGCCGCCGCTTCCGCGGCGACACGTTCGTGTTCTACATGATGATCGGCAGTCTCGTGGCGCCCGGCCTCGTGCTTGGCCTCGGCACCGGTCTGCTGTTCCAGGCGCTCGGGCTCGACGCGGCCTGGTACACCTCGGCGCTGGGAGCGCAGCTCTCCTGGACCCTGCCGTTCGGCGTGCTGGTGATGTTCGCGGTGATGTCGCGCTTCAACCATGTCTGGGAGGAGGCCGCCTATGATCTCGGCGCCAGCCGCTGGCAGTCGATCCGGCTGGTGATGATCCCGGTGCTGGCGCCCGGCCTCGTCGCGGTCGCGCTGTTCGGCTTCACGCTGTCCTACGACGAGTTCGCGCGCAGTCTCCAGACCGCGGGCTCGCTGAACACACTGCCGCTGGAGATCTGGAGCATGACGCTGAACGTCACCTCGCCCTCGCTCTACGCGCTCGGCACCGTGACCACCATCGTCTCCTTCATCGTCATCGGTGCGAGCCTCGGCACCATCGTGTTGCTTCAGAAGAAGCGTGGCAGCCGGGCCAAGGGTTGATTCAGGCATGAAGAAAGATCGCGGCGATATCGAGCTGGCAGGCGTCTGCAAGAGCTTTGACGGCGTCACCAATGTGGTTGACGGCGTCAACCTTAGGATCGCGGACGGCGCCTATTGCTGCTTCATCGGCCCCTCCGGCTGCGGCAAGACCACGATCCTGCGCATGATCGCGGGGCACGAGGACCCCACGGCAGGCGAGATCGTGATCGGCGGCCAGAATGTCGTCGGGCTCGCGCCGGTGCAGCGCCGCACTGCGATGATGTTCCAGTCCTACGCGCTGTTTCCGCATTTGACCGTACGCGAGAACATCGCCTTTGCCCTGCGCGTGCGGGGGCAGTCCAAGGCCGATCGCCTGCGCGCTGCAGACGCCATGATCGAGAAAGTGCGGCTGACGCAGTTCGCCGACCGTCTTCCGGCCCAGCTCTCCGGCGGCCAGCAGCAGCGGGTGGCGCTGGCGCGCGCCGCGATCACCGAGCCGCGCGTGCTGCTGCTCGATGAGCCGCTGTCCGCGCTCGACGAGCAGCTCCGCGTCCAGATGCGCCAGGAGCTCAGGCGGATGCAGCAGGAGCTCGGCATCACGTTCATCCATGTCACTCACACCCAGCTCGAGGCGATTGCGCTCGCCGATCTCGTCGTGGTGATGGAGCAGGGCAAGATCAAGCAGGCCGGTCCGGCCCGCGACGTCTACGCCCATCCGCATGATCGTTACGTCGCCGAATTCATGGGCGGCCAGAACGTGCTGTCGGGCCGTGTGGAAAAGGTCAACGGCGCAAGCTTCGTGCTCGCGCAGGCTGCCCCCTCCGGTATCGAGGTGCCCTTGCAGGCGCGCTCCACCGTGAGCGTCGGCGACAGGGTCGACATCGCCGTGCGTCGCGACGACGTCGCGCTGGTCCGGCCGGGCAGGGAGCTGCCGCCGGGCTGCACCACGTCCCTGCCGAGCCGCGTCCTCGCGATCGAATACCAGGGTTATTTCGTCAAGGTCATGCTCGACACCGTGCCCGACGACGAGTTCGTCGCCTACGTGCCGGAGAAGACCTTCTTCGCGGATCCCTTCACCGTCGGCGATGTCGTGATGGCCACATGGGCCACCGGCAGCGCTTTGCCACTCGCCTAAAGACCCGTCGCGCAGGAGCATGACCTTGCAGATATCCTTCACCCTCAACGGCCGACCCACCACCGTCGATGTCGAGCCGGCCACGCTCGTGGCTGACCTCCTGCGCGAGCAACTCAATCTCACCGGCACCCATATCGGCTGCGACACCAGCCAGTGCGGTGCCTGCGTCGTGCATCTCGACGGCATTCCCGTGAAGAGCTGCACGCTGCTCGCCCCCGCGCTCGACGGCGCGACGCTTTTGACCATCGAAGGCCTGCAAGGCGCGCCCGGCTCGAACCGGATGCATCCGATGCAGGAGGCGTTTCGCGAGCATCACGGCCTGCAATGCGGCTTCTGCACGCCCGGGATGCTGATGACCGCGGTGGCGCTCGCCACCGAGAAGCCTGATCTGACCGAGGCGGACGTCCGCCACGGCCTCGAAGGCAACATCTGCCGCTGCACCGGCTACCAGAACATCGTCATCTCGGTGATATCAGGCGCTGCCGCCATGAACGCCGCCAAGGGAGAGTGACCATGGGTGAAGTCATCGGAATCGGCGCTGCACCGAAGCGCAAGGAAGACCAGCGCTTCCTCACCGGCCGCGGCAATTACGTCTCCGACATCAAGCGTCCGGGCATGACGGCGGGCGTGTTCGTGCGCTCGCCGCATGGTCACGCGGTGCTGCGCGGCATCGACAAGAGCGCGGCGCTGGCCTCGTCCGGCGTCATCGCGGTCCTGACCGGCGACGACGTCAAGGCCGACGGTCTCGGGTCGCTGCCCTGCGGCTGGGGCATCACGGACGCCAAGGGCGTGCCGATGAAGGAGCCGCCGTTTCCGATGCTGGCGCAGGACAAGGTGCGCTTCGTCGGCGACATGGTCGCCTTCGTCATCGCGGAAACGCCGGAGCAGGCGAATGCCGGTGCCGAGCTCCTGAAGGTCGACTACGAGGTGCTGCCCTCCGTGGTCGGCGTCCTGGAGGCGGTGCGGCCCGGTGCGCCGCAATTGTTCGACGATGTGCCGAACAACATCTGCTGTGACTGGGAGCTCGGCGACAAGGCTGCGGTCGAAGCCGCATTCAAGAAGGCGGCGCATGTCGCCAAGCTCAGCCTCGTCAACAACCGTCTGATCGGCAATCCCATGGAGCCGCGGGCGGCGATCGCCGAATACGAGCCGGGCACCGATCGCTACACGCTGTGGACCACCAGCCAGTTCCCGCATGTCGTGCGCTTCCTGATGGGGGCGCTGGTGCTGAACATTCCCCAGCACAAGCTGCGCGTGGTCGCGCCAGATGTCGGCGGCGGATTCGGCGTCAAGCAGTTTCATTACGGCGAGGAGGCGGTGATCACGTGGGCCGCCAAGCGCGTGAGGCGGCCGGTGAAATGGGTCGCGAGCCGTTCCGAGGGCTACGTCTCCGACCGTCACGGCCGCGATCATGTCACCGAGGCCGAGCTCGCCCTCGATGAAAACGGCAAGTTTCTCGCCTTCCGCGTCAACACGCTCGCCAATATGGGCGGCTATCTCTCGACCTTCGGGCCGAACATCCCGACCAATCTCTATGGTCCTTTGCTCGGCGGCGTCTACACCACGCCCGCGATCTACTGCAATGTGAAGGTGGTGTTCACCAACACCGTGCCGGTCGACGCCTATCGTGGCGCGGGCCGGCCCGAGGCAACCTTCGTGCTCGAGCGCATGGTCGATGTCGCCGCCAGCGAAATGGGCATCGACCGCGTCGAGATCCGCCGCCGCAACATGATCCCGAAGGAAGCCTATCCGTATCAGACGCCGGTGCTGGTGCAGTACGATTCCGGCGATCCGATGGGCTGCCTCGACGGTGCACTGGTTGCAGCCGACGTCAAGAACTTTGGCGTGCGCAAGGCGGCGTCCGCCAGCAAAGGCAAATTCCGCGGGCTCGGCTACTCCACCTATGTCGAGGCCTGCGGCCTTGCCCCGTCGCGCTTTGCGGGACGGCTCGGTGCGCGCGGCGGCCTTTATGAGAGCGCCACGGTGCGCGTGCATCCGACCGGCCAGGTGACGGTCATGATCGGTACCCACAATCACGGCCAGGGCCACGAGACGACGTTTGCGCAGATCGTGTCCGAGAAGCTCGGCGTTGCCTTCGAGAATGTCGACATCGTGTTCGGCGATACCGACCGCGTCCAGTTCGGCATGGGCACCTATGGCTCGCGTTCCCTCGTGGTCGGCGGGGCCGCGCTGTCGAAGGCGACCGACAAGGTGATCGTCAAGGGCAAGAAGATCGCCGCCCATCTGCTTGAAGCCGCCGAGGCGGATATCCAGTTTGAGGTCGGCAAATTCTCCGTCGCCGGCACGGACCGTATCAAGACCTTCGAGGAGATCGCGGGCGCGGCCTATGTGCCGCACAACTATCCGCTCGAAGTGCTGGAGCCGGGGCTGGAGGAGCAGGCTTACTACGACCCCGTCAACTTCACCTATCCCGGCGGCTGCCATATTGCCGAGGTCGAGGTCGATCCGGAGACCGGCACGGTGACGCTGGTCAACTACACCGCGGTCGACGACGTCGGCACGGTGATCAACCCGATGATCGTGGAGGGTCAGCTGCACGGCGGCATCGTGCAGGGCGTCGGCCAGGCACTGTTCGAGAATGCGGTCTACGACGAAGGCTCGGGCCAGCTGCTGTCGGGCTCGCTGATGGATTACTGCATGCCGCGCGCCGACCATCTGCCGATGATGAAGGTCTCAACGCATTCGACGCTGTGCACCCACACGCCGATGGGTGTGAAAGGCTGCGGCGAGGTCGGCACCATCGGCTCGCCTGCGGCCGTCATCAATGCCGTCGTCGATGCGCTCTCGCATCTCGGCGTCACCCATGTCGACATGCCTGCGACACCGAACCGGATCTGGCGCCTGTTGCAGAATGCATCGCTGCCGGTCGCGGCGGAATAGGGAGGACAACAATGAAGCCATTTGCCTACCACCAGCCTGCCCGGATTCCGGATGCGGCCAAGCTCCTGACCTCGATCGAGGACAGCAAGCTCGTTGCCGGCGGCATGACGTTGATCCCGACGCTGAAACAGCGGCTGGCAAGCCCGGTCGCGCTGGTTGACCTGTCGAAGCTCGGAGGCCTCAAGGGCATCACCGACGAGGGTGCGACCATCACGATCGGCGCGATGACGCCGCATGCGGTGGTTGCCGCCTCGCAATTGGTGCAGACGAAGATCCCGGGGCTTGCTGCACTGGCGTCCATGATCGGCGACCCCGCCGTGCGCAGCCGGGGCACCATCGGCGGCTCCGTCGCCAACAACGATCCGGCAGCGGACTATCCGGCCGGTGTGCTCGGTCTTGGCGCCACCATCGTCACCAGCACGCGCGAGATCGCGGCGGACAGTTTCTTCCTCGGCCTGTTCGAGACCGCACTTGAACCCGGCGAGATCATCACCGCGATCCGCTTTCCCGTACCCCTCAAGGCGGGTTACGCCAAGTTCAAGGCGCCGGCGTCGCGCTATGCGCTGGTCGGCGTGTTCGTCGCGAAAGTCGCCGATGGGGTCCGCGTCGCCGTCACCGGCGCGGGGCCGGGCGTGTTCCGCGTGCCGCCGATGGAGGCGGCGCTGTCCGGCAATTTCGATCCGACCGCGATCGCGGCGATCAAGATCGACACAGACGGTCTCACCTCCGATATCCACGCCGAAGCCGACTACCGTGCGCATCTCGTCACGATGATGGCCAAACGCGCCGTCGACGCGGCGCTCAGCTAGCTCTTTAGGTTTGATGATGACTGATGGTTCCGGCCGAACGGCCTTCCCGCCGGCGCCGACTGGCCTTGGCGCGCTCTCTGCAAGCGAGATCATGGCCGGCTACCGGCGCAAGGCGTTCACGCCGCGCGACGTCGTCGACGACACCATCGCCGCGCTTCAGGCGACCAACGAAGCCTGCAATGCGGTGGTGACGCCGATGTACGAGCAGGCGAGGGCCGAGGCCGATCGGCTCACCAGGGAGATGCGCGCGGGCGAAGCCAAGGGGGCGCTCGCCGGGGTCCCGGTCACGATCAAGGACCTCGTCTTCGTCGCGGGCGTTCCGGCCTATGCCGGTTCGCCGATGAATAAGGACTTCGTGCCCGATGCCGACGCCGCCGTGGTGTCGTCCCTGAAGGCCGCCGGCGCGATCATCACCTGCAAGACCACGACATGCGAGTCAGGCTACAAGCTGACGGCGGACAGTCCGGTCACGGGCACGACGCGAAATCCCTGGAATCCCGGCCGCACCAGCGGCGGCTCGAGCGGCGGTGCGGCCGCCGGCGTTGCCGCCGGCTGCGGACCGATCGCGATCGGCACCGACGGCGTCGGCTCGATCCGCGTGCCTTCCTCCTTTTGCGGCGTGTTCGGGCTGAAGCCGACCTTTGGCCTCGTGCCGCGCTCGCCCGGCTTCTCGCCGCCGTCCTGGGCCTCGCTCGCCCATACCGGCCCGATCACCCGTACGGTCGCGGATGCCGCGATGACGCTGGAGGTCATCGCTGCTTACGATCTGCGTGATGCCGCAAGCCTTCCCGTGTCCGCACGCCGCTTCGATACGAATGCAGGGCGTCTGGATGGCATTCGTATCGGCGCCAGCGCCGATCTCGGCTACGCCGCCGTCAGCCCTGACGTGTGCGCAGCATTCGGCAAGGCGCTCGCCACGCTCGATTCCTGTGGCGCGCAGGTCACCATGGACGGCCCGGGTCTCGACCCCGGCATTCTGGAGCATACGCTGAAGCCGATCGCCTTTACCGAACAGGCGGCGGCGGTTGCGAGCAAGTCCGCAACCGATCTTGCAGGTTCGGAGGCCGACTATCGCAATGTCATCGGCGCTGGACGGCGCTACAGCGGCACGGATTACATCGAGGCGAGTTACCGCCGCGGCCAGACGCGCAATGCCTTCGTCAAATTGTTCGAGCGCGTCGATGTGCTGGTGACGCCGACGGTTGCTGTCACCGCATTCGAGGCCGGCCAGATCGGCGTCGACACCGTCGATGGCAGCAAGGTCGATCCGCATCTCGGCTGGTCTCCGTTCACCTGGCCTATCAATCTGGCAGGTCTGCCGGCGGCGACGCTGCCCTGCGGCTTCGATCGCGACGGCATGCCGATCGGCCTGCAGATCATCGCGCCCTGGCTCGACGAACCTACGATCTTTCGTATCGCCGCGGCATTCGAGGCGGCGCAACCCTGGGCCAAGTTCTGGCCGCAGCTCGCGCTACGCGAGGGGAGTGGAGGGCGCGCCAAGGGGTGAAGCGCTTATCATGCAATAGTACAGGTGTTTTGCCCGACGTGTCAGGTCGCTCAGGCACGGTAGGCAATCGAGGGCCTCGCTATTCCCTCAAATGACGCGCGAAAAAGCCCTTTGCAAACAAGGGCGTTCTACTGTGCATGGGGTTGTTTTCGCGTTTTTGTGAGTCTAACCCAGCTCGATCGGTGCGCCGCGGCCGCTGAGCTCTTCGTCGAGGCGCAGGTAATGCGCGAGATAGTCGTGCAGCGCGGTCGCGGCTTTCGAGGTGGCGCCGCTGGACTTGTAGAGCAGCAGCTCGATCTTCGGCAGCGGCGGCAGACCCTCGTTCGGCCCGATCTCGCGCATCGCCGGCACCAATGCGCTGCGGCCGAGCACGGTGACGGCCATGCCGGCAAAGGCCGCTGCCTGCAGTCCGCCGACGCTTTCGCTGACGCAGGCGATGCGCCAGCGCAAATTCGCGCGCTCGAGCGTGTCGATGGCGTAGTCACGGTAGATATTGCCCGGCGGCAATAGCGCGAGCGGGATCGGACGTTCCAGATGCGCGGCGGATTGCTCGCCGGTCATCCAGACCAGTTGCTCGCGCCGCACCACCTGGCCGCCGGTGAAATCGTTCATGCGCGTGACCAGCGCGATGTCGACATCGCCGCGCTTGACGAGGCCGACCAGCGGTGTCGAGAGCGCACAGTTGAGCTCGACCTGCACCCGCGGAAAGGATTTTCGGAACACGCTGAGGATCTGCGGCAGCATGAAAGCGGCATAGAGATCGGGCGTGCCGAGCACGACCTGGCCTTCGATCTCCTGCGACGCCAGTTGCGAAATCAGCTCGTCATGCAACCGGAGGATGGATTTGGCGTAGGTGAGGACCGTGGTGCCGTCGTCGGTCAAAATCAGCCTGCGGCCGCCATGCTCGAACAATTGCTTGCCGGTGAGCTCCTCCAGCCGCTGCAATTGCAGCGTGATCGCCGGTTGGGTGCGGCCCAGCCGTCGCGCGGTCTCGGTGATGCTGCCGGTCTCGACCACCGAAATCAGCGACCGAAGCATGCGGATGTCGAGACTGATGAGGTTCATGCGGCGTCCATATCGCCCACAATTTATGCAAAACCCATGCTAGCGCGTCCACCCTGTCGGATCATGGCTCCAGCAAGGTTAGCTCCGCAACATGGCCTCGATCCGCTGTGCGGCGCCAAGCAGCGTGCGGTCCTGTCCGCGCCTGGCGATGATTTGCAGGCCGAACGGAAGGCCGCGCGGATCCGTTCCGCACGGAATCGAGATCGCCGGCAGGCGGGCATGGTTGACGAAGGGAGTAAACACCGCATGCCCCCGCGGGCTCGCGGGCTTTCCGCCGATCATGTCGGGCCCAAGCTGCGTCAGCGACCAAGCGACGCAGGGGACGGTCGGAGTCAGCAGCAAGTCCACGTCGGTGAGGAAGGCGGCGAAGGTACGGGCGACCGCGGCGCTCGCGACCAGAGCTACAGCAACCTCTGCACCCGACCAGGAGAGGCCGCGTTCGATCTGCCTGGCGACGTCGGGATCAAATATCGAGGGATCCTTGCGGAACGCGTCCCCATAGAGCGCGGCGAGACCGGCATGCTGGAGCGGCATGATGGCGTCTTCGGTCGCGCCCGTCGGCCAGACGGGATCGCGCCGCATGATGCGTAAGCCTGCCGCGGAAAGGCGGTCGACGGTGGAGGCGAGGCCATCCGCGACGATGTCGTCGACCGCGACGTCGAGCCCAAGACGCGGCGAGAATGCCATGCGCAAGCCGGCGACGTCTTCAGCCTGCGCCGCGATGACGGCGGAATCCGGGTCGCGCGGATCGGGGCCGGCCATGGCCTCGAACGCCAATGCGATATCGGCCACGTCAGATGCGATCGGTGCGATCACGGAGAGACCGAAGAACGGCTCGGCAAAACCGGGTCCATAGGGTATCGCGCCGTAGGACGGTTTGAAGCCGGCGACACCGACATGGGCTGGCGGCCTGCGACTGGAGCCGCCGGCATCGGTCCCGATCGCGAGCGGCACGAGACCGGTAGCGACGGCGACAGCCGGACCACCCGATGAACCACCGGGAGTCAACGCGGGATCGAGCGGGTGCCGCGTTGGCCCGAACAGCGGTGAGGTCGTCACGCCCTTGCAGGCGAATTCCGACGTCGCCCCCATGCCGACAACGACGGCTCCGGCCTTGCGAAGCCGCTCGATCGCGATCGCATCCTGCGGCGCGATGAAATCGGCGAACAGGCGCGAGCCCTGCGTCACACGCCAGCCAGCGGCCCAGATGTTGTCCTTGACGACGATGGGCACCCCGGCGAGCGGCAGTTTCTCGCCGGCACGCAGGCGATCATCGACAGCGGCGGCATCGGCGAGCGTGCGTGCGGGATCGGTCGTGACCACCGCGTTCAAGGCCTTGGCGGCGTCGATGCGCCCAAGGGCGGCCTTCGCCGCCGCGACGGCGGTCGTCCGCCCGTCGGTGACGTCCGCTGCGATCTCGCGCGCTCTATTGACCGGCTTTGTCATGGCTTCCCCAGATCAGAGCCAATGTGCCGCACAGCGCGAGGCACGCCAAGGCGAAGAAGGCAGCCCCGAGGCCGGCCACACCATCCAGGATCGATACCACGGCCGGCGCGGCCAGCAGGCCGGCATAGGACGCGGTCAGCACCGCGCCGGTGGTCTCGCCGATCCTGTCCTGCGGGGCGAGGCGGGCAATCTCCGCGACAAAAACTCCGTTCCAGCCCGATGCCGTCAGGCCGAATAGGGCCGCGACGGCGAATTGCCCGGTGCGGCCGAGCGATGCGCCATCGAGGCCAAGCAGGGCGGCGCAGAAGGCCATGCCGAGGCCGATGACGATGAGGACCATGCGCGAGGCATCGAGGCGCATGGCGACGTAACCCCAGCCGAGCCGGCCGACGAGGCCCCCGACTTGCGCGCAGGCGAGCGCCATGCCGGCCTCGATATGGCTGAGGCCGAGCTCTCTTGTGCCAAGCGTGACGAATATCGTGTTGAGCGACACCTGCATGGCGCTGAACGGCATCGAGGCCAGTGCCAGCATCGCGATCCGTCGGTCCGCCGTGACCAGCGCCAGGCGCGCGCGGAGATCGAGCGTCGGGGGCGGGACGACCTTGCCGGCGTAGGCCGGCCGCAGCCGCTCGAACAGCAGGATAGCCAGCAGCGCCAAGGCCGCGACGGCTGCATAGCACCAGGCCGGCCCGAACGCGATGGCGATCGCGGGCAGGGCCAGCGAGCCGCAGACGGCGCCGATCTGATTGCCGGTCTGGCGTACCGAAAAGACGAAGGCGCGCCGCTCGGCGGTGACGAGCCGCGCCAGCAGCGCCGCGCTTGCGGGTGTTTCGGGCCCCATCGCGAGACCGAGGCAGAGGCCTGCGGCCAGCAGCGCGGCGCTCGATCCCATCGAAGCCAGTGCCATGCTGATGACGATGGCCGCCGCGCACAGGCTCGCGATCCTGAGCGAGCCGACCCGCGCGATGAAGCCGCCGCCCCAGAACGAGGCGGGAATGCCGACCGCGAACACCGCGCAGGAGAACATCGAGAGCTGCCAGACCTCGATATGGGCGCGGGGCGCGACCACGCCGGGCGCGAACAAGGCCAGCGCCACGAGGGCCTGAAGCGCGGTCATCGCCCCCAGCGCCGGCAGCAACGCGGGCGCTGGCCGAACGGCTGCGTCTGCGTTTATCATGGTGGCGTGCTCATGGGAGGAACATGGTGGCAGGCGGCATTTCCATTCACGGGGTCGACGTGGCGAGCGGGCGCCCGGCGCAAGGCTTGCGCGTCGAGATCTGGCGGATCGATCCGGATTCCCAGCGCATCGCCGACGGGCGACTCGGCGCCAACGGGGTGCTCGATCATGCCGTTGCGCAAGGCGCCGGCGTGACGGCAGGCGAGTACGAGGTGCTGTTTCATCTCGGCGAGTTCTTTGGCGAGCGTGACGGCTTCCTGACCGTGACGCCGTTCCGCTTCCGCATCAAGAACGTTGACGAGCATTTTCACCTGCCGCTGAAATTCACGCGCTGGGGCTATTCGCTGTTCCGCGGCGCCTGATCAGTTGGTCAGCCGCCGCGACAGGCCGGTGACGCGCTCCATGACCGCGACCAGCGCGACGGTGGCGATGATCAGCACGCCCGACAGCGCGGCGATGGTGACGTCGAGCTTGCCTTCGAGATCCTGCCACATCCGGATCGGCAGCATGTCGGTGGCGGCATCGCGCAGGAATAGCGACACCGGCACGTTGTCGAACGACGACATGAAGGCGATGAAGGCGCCGGCAATGATGCCGGGCCGGATCAGCGGCAGCACGATACGACGGAACGTGTAGAGGCGGCTCGCGCCGAGCACCGCCGAGCTTTCCAGCAGCGTCGGCTCGAGCTGGACCAGCGCCGCCACCGTATTGCGCACGACATAGGGCACGCAGACCACGGTGTGGCCGATCACCAGGGTCAGCGGCGACACCGGCAGGCCGACCAGCGAGAACAGCATCAGCGCGGCCAGACCAAAAGCCAGCGCAGGCAGGACCAGCGGCGACATGAAGAGGGAATCGAGCAGCCGCGCCGACAAGGCCTGCGAGCGCGAGATCGCGAGCGCCGCGGCGACGCCGAGCGCGACGGACAGGCCCGTCGCCCACAGCGCCACGATGAGGCTATTCTTCGCGGCGAAGTGCAGCTGCCAGGCGTCCCAGAGCTCGGCGTACCAGCGCAGCGAATAGCCCGGCGGCGGGAATTTCAGTGAGAAGCCGCTGGTGAAGGAGACGATCAGGACGACGAGCGACGGCGCGATGATCAGGATGAGCGCGATGATCGCGATCAATGTCATGACCAATTCGAAGCTGAACGCCTCAAGGGTGCGCTTGCGGCCAGCCATCATGCGCCTCCATAGCCCCGCGACAGACGGCCGAGCGTGGTGAAGACCGACACGACCGCGAGCACGGCCAGCAGGAAGATGATCGAGATCGCCGACGCGAACGGCCAGTTCTGCAGCGTCGAGGCCTGCTGATAGAGATACATCGGCATGAACAGCATCTGCCCGCCGCCGACCAGCGACTGGGTGATGAAGGCCGTGATGGCGGCGGCATAGGTCAGCGTGCAGCCGGCAATTACGCCGGGCAGCGACAATGGCAGCACGACCCGGAAGAAGGTGCGCCAGCTCCCCGCGCCGAGCGAGCAGGAGGCATCGTCGAGATTGGGATCGATGCGGCCGAGCGCGGTGATCAGCGGCAGCGTCATCAGCGGCATCTGCACCTGCGCCAGTGCGATCACGACGCCGAACTGGGTGTAGAGCAGCTTCAGGGGCGTATCGATGATCCCGAGGGACTGCAGCGTCGCGTTGATGATGCCCTGGCGGCCCAGGATCACGATCCAGGCGAAGGTGCGCACCACCACGCTGGTCAAAAGCGGCAGCAGCACGATCAGGATGATGACGGTCTGAAGCTTGGGCCCAACCCGCTGATAGAGCCAGGCGATGGGAAAGCCGAGCACGAGACAGACGGCCGTCACCTCGGCCCCCAGCAGCAGCGTCGAGCCGAGCACGCCGAGGCTGAAGGGATCGGTCAGGAAGTGCAGGTACTGGCCGAGCCCCCAATGGAGCCCGGCCGTGTCGTTGTGCAGCGAGAGCCAGAACAGTTGCAGCAGCGGCGCGACGAAGAACAGCAGGAAGAACAGCGCCAGCGGCGCTGCCAATCCCATTCCATAGGACGTGACGTCCCGTGATGCCGGTGCCGTGCCCATCGTCAGGTCCTTGCGCTAGATCTTGATCTCGCGGTTGAAGCGCTCGATCCAGGCCGAGCGCTGCTCGTTGATCTTCTTCCAGTCCTGGAACACGAACTTCTTCTTCAGCTCGGCAGTGTCCTTGGCGAGCACGCGCGCGATTTCGCCGCCCATCGTCACCTTGGAATTGGTCGGCACGATCAGATAAGGCGGATTCATCAGGGTGGTCTGCACCTCCGGGGTCAGCGCCGCCTCGATCAGCTTGAAGGCCAGTTCCCGGTTCGGCGAGTTCTTGACGATGTGGATCGTGGTCTTGAAGGCGATGGCGCCTTCCTTCGGCGCCACGAACTCGACCGGCACGCCGCGCGCTTTCAGAATCTGGATGGCGTTGAAATTGCCGGGCGAGATGTCGATCTGGCCCTGCTGGAACAGGGTCGCGAGCGCGCCAGGATTGGCGGCCACCGCGGCGAGATTGGGCTTGAGTTCCTCCAGCGCCTTGAAGCCGGGATCGACATTGGCTTCCGAGCCGCCGCGCATCTTGGCGATCTCGACCAGCCAGCCGGTGCCTAGCGTCGAGTTGAGGTTGGTGATGCCGACGCGGCCCTTGAACTCGGGCTTCCAGAGATCGGCCCAGGAGGTCGGCGGCGTCTTGACGGCTTCCGGGTTGTAGGTGAGGCCGACGACCTGGAAGAACGGAGCCGGTCCCATCGGCTCCCGCGCTTCGGCGATCAGGTCCTTGTAATAGGCGCTCTTCTCGACCGGATAGGGCTCGACCAGGTCCTGACCGATCGCGACGAGGGCAGGACCGGGATCGTGCAGCATGACGTCGATCGGCGGATTGGCTTTCGCGGCATTCACCTTTGCGATCTGGTCGACCGAGAGCATGGGATCGAGCACCATCGCGGCGTCGGCGTTCGCCTTGCGGAAGGCCGGCACCAGCACGGCCTTGTGCGCTTCCTCCCAGCTTCCGGTGAAGGTCGCAAACACCAGCGGGCGGGCCTGGGCGAAGCTCAGTCCGGGAAACGCCTTCATGGCCCCGAGCGTGAGGGCGGTCGTCATCAGGCTGCGGCGATTGAGGATCATGTCGAACTCCGTGTGGACAATGACAGGAACTAAAGCGTTGCGGGAAATGCGTTGGCGAGCGAAGGGGCGAGTGGTGCGAGGCGCACGGCGGCGCCGCTCTCCAGCGCGCGCGTCTCGCCGATGCGCGCCTGGGAGATTTTGACGCCGGAGCCGTCTGCGGTGGTGACCTCGTGCACGACGGTGGCCCCGAGCGGCAAGGACATGCCGACTACGCCGGCAAAGCCAGTCTCGTCGCCGACGAACTGCAGATGTTCGGGCCTGATGCACACGGTGACGCGGCCCCCCTCGGTGAGGGCGCCGGCGGCGGGCCGCGCGATGATCTCCGCGCCGGCGTCGAGGCGCACCTTTGCTGCGGTGCGATCCGCCGAGACCACGATTCCGGGCATGCGGTTGGTCGAGCCGACAAAGGTATTCACGAACAGCGTCTGCGGGCGGTCGTAGACGTCGGACGGCGAGCCGAACTGCTCGAGCTTGCCGTGGCTCAGCACAGCGACGCGATCGGCCATCGAGAGGGCTTCCTCCTGGTCGTGGGTCACGATCAGCGTGGTGATGCCGGAGACGCGCTGCAGCCGCTTGACCTCGATCTGCATGTCCAGGCGCAAATTCTTGTCGAGTGCGGCAAAGGGCTCGTCGAGCAGCAGGATCGACGGCTTGATCGCGAGCGCGCGGGCGAGCGCGACGCGTTGCTGCTGGCCGCCGGAGAGTTGCCGCGGCAGCCGTTCGGCCATGGTCGGCAGCTGCACCAGCTCCAGCAGGCGCTGGGCCTCGCGCTGGCGCGTCGCCTTGTCGACGCCGCGGGCAGCGAGGCCGTAGCCGACATTCTCGCTGATGCTGAGATGCGGGAATAGCGCGTAGTTCTGGAACACGATGCCGACCGCGCGGCGGTTCGGCGGCAGCGCATCGACGATGTCGTCGCCGATGATGATGCGCCCTTGGGTCTGCGCGATGAAGCCGGCGATGATGCGCAGCAGGGTGGTCTTGCCGCAGCCGGATGGGCCGAGCAGGGCGATGATCTCGCCGCCCTTGATGTCCAGATTGATGTTCTCGACCGCGAGCGCGCCGCTCGGGTAGCGGTGGGTGACGGCGTCGACGACGAGCGAACGTCCGCCTTGCGCTTCAGCCATGGTGTTGCCTCCCGTTGCCCCTAAGGAGAAAGCAAGTCTCGTGCCCGGCGCGGTCGCTTTTTGCGGTGTGTTTTGGCATTGTAGTCCGATGACCTCGGATCAATCGATTTGCGACCTCACCGGCACAATTCTCGCGCGCGCCATTGCGAAGGGCGAGCTGTCCTCGCGTGACGTCGTCGAGGCGCATCTGGCGCGGATTGCGGATCAGGATGCGCAACTGGCGGCGTTCGTGACTGTTGATGCGGACGGTGCCCGCCGTGCGGCGGACATCTGCGACGCGGCGGCTGCGCCGACCGGCCCGCTGCATGGGGTGCCCGTCGCAATCAAGGATCTTACCGACACCGCGGGGCTTGCGACCACCTGCGGTTCGGTTCTGTTTCGCGACCACGTGCCGGTCGAGGACGATCTCGTGGTCGCGCGGCTGCGGCGCGCCGGTGCGATCATCCTGGGGAAGACCAACACGCCGGAGTTCGGCTTTGGCGCGGTCTGCACCAACAAATTGTGCGGGCCGACGCGCAATCCGTTCGATCGCGCGCTGACCTCCGGCGGATCGTCCGGCGGCTCTGCCGTCGCGGTCGCGGCCGGCATGGTGCCGCTGGCGCACGGCACCGATTTCGGCGGCTCCGTGCGTACGCCCGCAAGCTTCTGCGACGTTGCCTCGATCCGGCCGACGCCCGGCCGTATCCCGTCGCCGCGCCGGCCACTCGGTTGGGACATGCTGGCCAGCCACGGTTTTCTTGCCCGCGGCGTCGATGATCTCGAACTGGCGCTGTCGGTCTGCGCTGGTAGCGACGCGAACGATCCGATCTCGACCGGCATCTGCAATGACGATCGGCCGCTCGCAGTACGCCCCCGGATCGCCGTGACAGCTGATTTCGGCGTTGCGCCCGTTTCGCGCGACGTTGGTGCACGTTTTGCTGCCGCCTGCGACGCGCTCGCTGGTGTTGCGGATCTGATGCCGTTTTCGCCCGATTGCAGCGGCGCGATCGAGACCTTCCGCACGTTGCGCGCCGCGCACATCGCCAACAGCTATGGCGAATTGCTGCGGACGCGCCGTGCCGAGCTCACACCCACCGTGATCTGGAACATCGAGGCGGGCGCCAAGCTCACGGCGGAGGATTACCTCAACGCCGAGCGGCGGCGCACCGCGATCTACCGCAGCTTTCGCGAGCTGTTCGCGCGCGCCGATTTCCTGATTGCGCCAGCGGCTTCGGTCTTGCCCTGGCCGAACGAGGTCAGTGACGTCACCGCGATCGACGGCGCAGCCCTGGAAACCCCGATCGACTATCTCGCCGTCACCTTCATCGTGTCGCTGGTCGGCTTCCCGGTCCTGACCTTGCCGGCGCGGCGGGGGGAGGACGAACTGCCCTTCGGCATCCAGATCATCGCGCCACCGGGCTGCGAATCCCGCCTGTTTGCCTTCGGCCGTGCCATCGAAAACGAATTGGGCTTCTCGCATCGCCGGCCGAAGCTCCCCTAGCTGTCGCGATGCTCGAGCCGGGCGGCGAGCGCGCCGGCAAGACCGATGGTGGGTTTGGCAGCGGGCCGGCGGTACGTGCCCGCCGTGGCCTTGCGTAGGCTCAAGGCCACCAACGCCTCGGCCTGCTTCACGGCGGCAACGACCTGGTCGACGACGGGGACGGGGATCCGGTCGGCGACGCGTTCGGCAAGGCCCGAGAGCGGCGCGCCTGCGAAGATCAGGACATCGGCCTCGTCTTCGACGATGGCGCGGTGCGCGAGGTCGACGAGCAGATCCTCCTTCTCGGTGCCGACCTCAGAAATCGCCTTGAACGGCGTATCGAGCATGCGGATGCCGGCGCAGCGCTCCCGCAGGCCGTGGTCGCGGACGCACTCTTCGTACCAGGGCCCGAGTGCCTGGGCGAAGGTGACAATGCCAAAGCGCCGTCCGGCCATACAGGCGGTCAGCATCGCGGCTTCGGCCATGCCCACCACGGGAATGTCAAAAGTCTCGCGCGCAGCGAACAGGCCGGGATCGCCGAACGCTGCAATGATCGCAGCATCGACCTTGGTGTGCTGCTCGGCCAGCATCTCCAGCGCGATGGCGCCGCCGATCTGCGCCTCGGTTCGCGTCGCGATATAGGGCACGCCGCGTGTCGCGGTGCAGGGGATGATCTCAGTGTCGGGCGCGGCCGCGCGCTGCCCGACATCGCTCATCAACTGGGTGACCCCTGTGCTGGTGTTGGGATTGAGCAGCAGCAGCTTCATGGTCATGCCGCCGTCAGTTTTGGCTTGGGCGCGAGCGTTTCGAGCAGCGCGGTGCCGGTCTGGCGGACATGGGCGCCGAGCAGGCGTCCTGCCGCCTCGCTGTCACGCGCCTCGAGCGCGGCGAGGATACCGGCGTGTTCGTCGACCGAATTGCTCCAGCGCTTGTCGGCACCCAGGGCCAGATAGCGTGCACGCTCGGCGCGGGAAATCAGTGTCTCGTGCGCTTCGCGGAGCGGCGTGTTGCGCGCCATCCGGACGATGGTGTTGTGGATTTCGCCGTTGATGGCAAAATAATCGTCGAGCTTGCCGTTGCGGTGATGCCCCTCCATCCGGGTCTGAAGCGTCCGCAGGCGGGCGAGGTCGCGTTCGGTCGCGCGCTCGGCGGCAAGCTCTGCGGCCAGCCGTTCGATCCCCGCGAGCGCTTCGAACAACTCCGAGATGCCGGCGATCGCGATGTCGGCGATGCGCGGGCTGCGGTTGGGGCGAAGCTCGATCAACCCTTCGGCCGCGAGCACCTTCATGGCTTCACGAAGGGGAGTACGGGACACGCCCAGCTCCTTCGACAGCCTTGTCTCCTGGGTCTGTGAGCCCGGCGCCAGCTCGCCGCGAATGATCATCGTCCGCATCCGCGCGGCGGCGCGCTCATGCAAGCCCATCCTCTTGAGTTTGGGTGATTTTCGGCCCTTCGGGGTTTCCGACTTCTGCTGCACGCGCGCCTCGTTGCTTCAGTTCATCCTAGCCGTTTCCGGCCGCTTTGCTTGCCCAAAATACCGACGCATGTCGCTGAAAACAATGGCATAGCGCGCAAATTGTATGCAGCATGCAGAATCCCCGTTGCGCTGCCGCGAAGGCCGACCGATGATCTCCCGAGACGCGCGAGGTCTCGCGCCTTCGAAACGGAGTGAGCAATGCGGACGAGTTTGCGAATGGGCCTCGTGGTGATGGCCGCGATATTCGGCGGAGGCGACCTCGCCATTGCGCAGACCGCGAAGATCAAGCTCGGCTACGCCAAATGCGCGCACTGCCTGCCGATGTCGCTGATCCCGGGCATGGCCAGGGGTGTCGAGGTCGAGGCCACCGGCTTCAACTCGGGCAACGACGTGCTCACCGCCCTGATCTCGAAGAGCATCGACGTCGCGCAGGTGACTTATCTCCATTACATCACCGCGCTCGACAAGGGCTTTGACGTCGTCGCCGTGTCCGGCCAGATCAACGGCGGCTCGGAATGTCTCTCCTCTGCGAAGCTGAGCCTGCCGCCCGACGATTGGACCGCGTTCAAGGCCGTCGTCGCCAAGGGCAAGAGCGACGGTCAGCTGCTGAAGGTCGCGGCCTCCCGCGGCAACGCGCAGGACATCCACATGCGCGGCGCATTCCTCAAGCAGGGTGTCGATCCCAACAAGGACATCCAGTTCATCAACATCCCCAACCCTTCCGACCATCTTGCAGCGCTCCAACGCGGCGAGGTCGACATGATCTGCTCGGTCGAGCCATTCGCCTCGCAGATCCGGCTCGCCGGTGCCGGCAAGCACTTCGTGCTGCCGTACGACCAGGCGGCCGGCAATCTGACCAATTTGATCGTGACGCGCTCTGACGTCATCGCCAGCCAGCGCGCTGGTGTTCAGGGCGTCGTCAGCGCCGTGGTCGAGCTCGACAACAAGCTGGCCGCCGACAAGACGCCGTGGATCGACGTCATCAACAAGCTGACCGGCCTCGATAAGAACGTGGCGGCGGAGGCGCTGAAGAACGCTTCGCCCGATCCTGCGATCCACCGGTCGCAAACGCTCGCGATCGCCGCCATGATGCGCGACCTCAAATACATCCAGAAGGACGTCTCCGCGGAAGCGGAGAAAAACATGGACTATTCGTTCCTGGAGCAGGCCACCGGAAAGGCCAAGAATGACCTCGGTTACTGACGTCTCGCCCGCAAGGCCTGCGCTTCGGCTGACGCGGGCGATCCAGGGGCTCGAACGCCTGATCGTGCCGGCGCTGCTGATTGCAGGCTGGGAGGCTTTTGCCCGCAGCGGCGTGCTTCCGCCCGCGCTGCTGCCGGCGCCGAGCGCCGTGCTGCACGCGCTCGGCGACTGGGTGTTCGGCTTCGACGAGACCACGCAGACCTATTCCGGACACTGGCTGCGCGATGCGCTCGCCAGCGCTTTGCGTGTGTTCGGCGGCTTTGCGCTGGCGAGCTTGCTCGGCATCCTCGCCGGTGTCGCGATCGGCTGGTCGCGCCTGTTCGAGAAGACGCTGGAGCCGACGCTGCAGATGCTGCGGCCGATCCCGCCGGTGTCCTGGATTCCGCTCGCCATCATCTGGTTCGGCATCGCCGACAAGCCGGCGATCTTCCTCGTTTTCCTGGGTGCTTTCTTCCCCGTGCTGATGAACGCGATCCATGGCGTGAAGACCGTGGACCATAATCTGGTCCGCGCGGGCGCGATGATGGGTGCGAACGGGCGGCAGATGTTGACCGACATCGTGCTTCCGGCGGCGCTGCCCTCGATCTTTGCGGGTCTGCGCATCGCGGTCGGCTCGGCCTGGATGCTGACGGTCACGGCCGAGATGGTCGCGGTCAAGAGCGGCCTCGGCTACGTGCTGTGGGACTCTTACTACTTCCTGCGCTACGACATCGTGCTGGCGGCAATGATCTCGATCGGGCTGCTCGGCTATCTCTCCGACCTCGGCCTCAAGGCGATCATGGCGCGCACGCTGCGCTGGCAGCAGACGACCACCGTGCAGGGCAGGGCAGGCTGATGGCGGCAATCGAGCTTCGCAACATCGTCAAGGTATTCTCCGACAAGCGGCGCGGCCGCGACCTCCTGACGCTGGACAACATCAATCTCGACATCGAGGCCAATGATTTCGTCTGCCTGCTCGGCCCGTCCGGCTGCGGCAAGTCGACACTCCTGAACATCATCGCCGGCTTCGAGCAGGCAACCTCCGGGCGGACGCTGGTTGGCGGCAAGCAGGTCGAGCGGCCGGGCTCCGACCGCGGCGTCGTGTTCCAGCAGCCGACCCTGATGCCGTGGCTGACCGCGATCGACAACATCGCCTTCCATCTCAAGCTCAAGGGCGTCGCCAAAGCCGAACGGCACGACCGCGCCATGGAGTTCATCGATCTCGTCGGCCTACGAGGTTTCGAGCACCATCATCCCTCCGAGATGTCCGGCGGCATGAACCAGCGGGTCGGCATCGCCCGGGCGCTGCTCATGAACCCCAGCGTCATCCTGATGGACGAGCCGTTTGCTGCGCTGGACGCCCAGACCAAGCTCGAAATGCAGGAGGAACTGGTCGCGATCTGGCAGAAACGGCGCTGCACCATAGTATTCGTCACCCACAGCGTCGATGAGGCGCTGGTGCTCGGCAACAAGATTGTGGTGATGACCAAGAGGCCGGGCCGGATCCGCGAGGCCGTCAATTTCGACCTGCCGCGCCCGCGCGACATCACCAGCCCCGAATTCAACGACGCCAAGCGCCACGTCCTGTCCCTGATCCGGGAGGAGTCGACGCGGCTTGCGCAGGCGTCGTAAGGTTAAGACCATGCGCAAGCGTCTCGGCATGATCACGCCGTCCTCCAACTCGGTGCTCGAGCCCGTCACCAGCGCGATGCTCGCTGGCGTGCCTGATGTCACCGCCCATTTCTCGCGCTTCCGCGTCACCGAGATTGCGCTCGATACCGCGGCGCTGAAACAGTTCGACGCCTCGGTCATGCTGCCGGCGGCGGACTTGCTGGCCGACGCAAAAGTCGATGCCATCGCCTGGAACGGCACCTCCGCGAGCTGGCTCGGCATCGGCCGCGACCGGAGCCTGTGCGAGGCGATCGCGGCGCGCACGGGCGTACCCGCGACGACATCCACGCTCGCCTGCATCGATGCCGCGCGCGCGCTCGGTGCGAGACGCATCGGTTTGGTCTCGCCCTATACCGATGACGTGCAGCGGCGGATCGGCGATGTCTGGTCCGAGGAGGGCGTTGCCCCGTCCGCCGAGCGGCATCTGGGCCTGCGCGACAATTTCTCCTTCGGCGAGGTTGCGCCTGCGACCATCGCGGACATGATCCGCGCGGTGGCGTTGGAAGGTGCCGACGCGATTGTTATCCTTTGCACCAATCTCGACGGGGCCGCGCTTGCGGCTTCGCTCGAACGGGAATTGAACATTGCCGTGCTCGATTCGGTCGCGGTGACGTTGTGGCGAACCCTTGAGCTGGCCGGAGGGGACATCTCCGCTCTTGCGCCGTGGGGGCGGATCTTCCAGACACCAGCGGTCATCAAGTAACGGAGGCGCCTGTGACTCAGCTCGATCTCGCCATTCGCGGCGGCACCATCGTGACGGCCAGCGACGAGTTCCGCGCCGACATCGGCATTCGCGACGGTTGCATCGTCAGCATTGCCGATCATCTCGAAGGTGCTGCGCGCGAGATCGACGCGACCGGCCTGCTGGCACTACCGGGCGGCATCGACAGCCATGTCCACATCTCCCAGCCCTCCGGCCCCGACGTCGTGATGGCCGACGATTTCGCCTCGGCCACGCGCGCAGCAGCGGCCGGCGGCAACACCATGGTGCTGCCGTTCGCGCTGCAGGAGAAGGGCACCTCGCTGCGCACGTGCGTGGAGACCTACCGCAAACTCGCGGAAGGTGAGTGCTATATCGACACTGCGTTCCACCTCATCATCTCCGATCCGACCGCGGTCGTGCTCGGGCAGGAGCTGCCGGCCCTGGTCAAGGACGGCTACACTTCCTTCAAGGTGTTCATGACCTATGACGACCTCGTGCTCAGCGACAAGCAGCTGCTCGAGGTGTTTGAGGTCGCGCGCCGCGAAGAGGCGCTGGTCATGGTCCATTGCGAGGGCTACGATGCCATCCGCTTCCTGACCTCGAAGCTCGAACGCGAGGGCCACATCGCGCCTTATTATCACGGCGTCTCGCGGCCGCAGGCGGTCGAGCGCGAGGCGACGCATCGCGCCATCAGCCATGCCGAGGTAATCGGCGTGCCCATCATGATCGTGCATGTCTCCGGGCGCGAGGCGATGGAGCAGGTGCGCTGGGCGCAGCAGCGCGGCCTGCCTGTTCATGCCGAGACCTGCCCGCAATACATCACGCTGACGGCCGACGACATGAAGGGCCTGAACATGGACATCACGGGCGCGAAGTACGTCTGCTCGCCGCCGCCGCGCGATGCCGAGAGCCAGCAGGCGATCTGGGAGGGCATCACCACAGGCGTGTTCCAGACCTTCTCGTCCGATCACTGCCCGTTCCGCTACGACGATCCCAGGGGCAAGCTGACGCCGAACGCCCGCACCTCGTTCCGCTGGGTGCCGAACGGCATTCCCGGCGTCGAGACGCGGCTGCCGATCCTGTTCTCCGAGGGCGTCTCGAAGGGACGCATCAGCTTGCAGAAGTTCGTCGAGCTCACCGCGACCAACCACGCCCGAATCTATGGCCTGTATCCGCGCAAGGGCTCGATCGGCGTTGGCTTCGATGCCGATGTCGTGCTGTGGGACCCGAAGCTGCGGAAGAAAATCCAGCAGGCCGACCTGCACCACGGCGCGGACTACACGCCTTGGGAAGGTTTTGACGTCACCGGCTGGCCCGTCACCACCATTGCGCGGGGGCGCGTCGTGTACGAACGCGGCAAGATCGTCGGCGACAAGGGCGCAGGCGAGGTGCTGAGCCGCGGCAAGTCGAGCCTGATCTGATCAGGCGCGGCTCGCTTGGCGCCTGGTCTAGAGAAGGGCGCGGTCAGGGCATGCGGGATTTTGCCAGAACGCAGTGGACGCCCTTGTTGCCGTCGACCAGCTGCGTGACGCGCAGGTCGGCGGCGATCGAGCAGAGGGTATAGGCGTCCTGCGCGCTGAGGCCGCTCCTCTCGCGGATCAGCGCGATCATGTCGCGCAGCGCCGCCTTGGCGGCATCGTCGAGGTCCTCGTCGAATCCCATCGTGATCCAGTCGACCGCGGTTTCCGCGCGCGGGGAGGCGAGGCGAAGATCGCGCCGGACGTGGAATTCGAAGGTGCCGGTGAGCGCGGCCTCGATCGCCGTCAGGCAGACCTCACCGTCGCCCTGGAGCGCATGGCCGTCGCCGGCGGAGAACAGCGCGCCCGGCACGAAGACGGGAAAATACAGCGTGCTGCCTGCGCCGAGCTCCTTGTTGTCCATGTTGCCGCCGAACGCCCGCGGCTCCTTCGAGGACAACCGGCCCCAGGCGAGCGGCGGCGCGACGCCGAAATTGCCGAAGAAGGGGGACAGCGGCAGCTCCTGTCCCCAGGGCAGGCGCGCCACGTTACGCGCGCGGTCAAGCGGAATGTGGATGCGACGAAACTCGGGAAAATCCTCGGGCAGCGTGCCGAGCGTCGGCACCTGGAGGTTCCAGCCCCAATTGCAGCGTAGTTCGATATTCAGCACGCGCACTTCAAGCACGTCGCCGGGTTCAGTGCCCTCGACATGGATCGGCCCCGTGAGAAGATGCGGGCCCGGACCGCGGAAGGCGCTTGCCAGCACCTCCGCATGTCCAGGCACCACCTCAAAACCGAGCGATGGATCAGGCAGATCGTCCGGTTCGCCCGATAGCGTCTCGATGGTCACCCGGTCTCCGGATGCGATCCGGAGCACCGGCTTCAATCGTCCGTCCCAGAGTCCCCACTGGACGTTTCCGGGAATGGATCGCAGCACGTGGTCCATCAGTCTACCGTCACTGCCTGCCGCTAGCTGCCTGCGCTGCTCGCGACGATCGAGGCGGGCGAAGTCACGAGCTTGCCGAGCCCGAGATAGACGAGGCCCGCAACCCCGATGCCGAACAGCCAGCTCAGGTCGGCACCGCCGAGCAGATTGGTCGAGATCGGCCCCTGCAGCGCGCCGACGAGGCCGTCTTCGACCAGCCATCCGGCGACGAGGCCCGCAAGGAAGGCGATCATGCCGGCCCAGTTGATGTCGCCATAGGCGCTGGTCTCCGGCGAGCGGTAGAGCTCGGCGATGTCGATCTTGCCCTTCCGCTTGATGAAGAAGTCGGCCAGCACCACCCCGGCCCACGGGCTCATCCACAAGAGCAGGCTGATCATCCAGTTGTCGAACGCTTTCGCGAAAGACGGCGCGAAGATGAAGTACAGCGTGACCAGATAGCCGGCGACGCCGACGATGACGGTGAGCCAGAAACGGGAGAATTTCAGCCCCGCGCTGAGCGCCGCCAACGTCGCCGAATAGACGTTGAGGATGTTGGTGGCGATCGGGCCGTGCAGCACCATCAGGAGGACCAGGATGCTGACGGGCCCACCAAATACCGCGCTCACCATCTTGGCGGGATCGGTGTCCAGCGTCGTCGAGGCGATGGTCGCGCCGAGAATGCCGAGCCAGACCGTGGGCACGAACATGCCGACATAGCTGTACCAGAACACGGATTTCGACGGCACGCTCTTCGGCACGAAGCGCGAATAGTCGGAGGCCCAGGTCACCCAGGAAATGCCCCAGCCGACCCCGATCGCGGTGGTCAGCAGCGTCAGCATCGCCAGATGTGCCCCCGGAGGCAGCGATGTCGTCAGGTTCCAGTTGACGACACCCGGGCGCGTCCATGCGAGGACACTCATGAGCACCATGATGGCGATGGTCGGTGGCACCGTGTACTTCTCGAAGGTGCGGATCGCGTAGAAGCCGTAGATTCCGATCAGTACCTGCACTGCCATCACCAGCGTGATGACGGCGATCTCGACCGGCCATGTGTCGGGAACGCCGAACTGCCCGAGGATGCCCATCGAGACCTTGACCGGGAAGTAGGTGTTGACCCCGATCCAGCCCAGCGTCATCAGGAACATCAGGATGCTCGGCAGGTAGGCGCCGCGGACTCCGAACGCGGAGCGGCTCAGCACCATCTGGTTGACGCCGGTCTTGTGCCCCATCACCGTGAAGGTCGCGAAGATCGCGCATCCCACGATGTTGCCGAGCACGATGACCGCGATCGTTTCCATCAGGCCGAGTTTCAGAATGATGCCGAGCGCGCCGAGCGCCCAGTTCACCGGCGCGATGTTGGCGCCGGCCCAGATCCACATCTGCTGCGGCCCGGTCGAGTCCCGGTCCGCGTCGGGAATTGGCTCGATGCTGTGAAGATCAGCGCGAAGTTCGGAATCCGTCATGACATCCCCCAATACGAAGCACGCTTCGCATCGTGGCAGCATAAATCGTGCCATGGGTTATGGGGCGGTCGGAACAGGGCGTGCGCCGAGGCCCAATGCAATCGGGTACGGGCTCGATTGCTACTGGAATTTCAAGCGCACGCCGCCGTCACGCGCGGGCTCGTTGCGCCGCGTTCGAGCCGTCGCTCCGCCGTCCGAACGTGCCGGCAGGACGTGGAGGACGTTGCACGGCCGGGCAGCGGTACGATGATAAATTAAGCAGCCAAACCCAAAACGGCAGCAGCTGCGTCTAGTCGAATATGGCAGCAGCGCTGTCGCGAGTGGGATTGCCGGCGACGATGCGCTGCATCATTTCAATGAAGAGCGCCTGTTCCTTTTCGCTGAGATCGCCGAGCGTGGCGCGATGCGCCTGCCGCGCCGCGCCTTCGATCTTGACCAGCAGTGCTGCGCCGGCCGGGGTCAATCGGCACAAGCGCGCACGGCGATCGTCCTTGTTGACGGCGCGCTCGACCAGATGCCGCGCGGCGAGCCGCTTCAGCGCGCCGGTCGTCGTAGTCCGATCGAGCGCAATATCGGCCGCCAAAGTGGTCTGATCGGCGGTTTCGCGCACCGCCAGCGCCGAAAGCAAGCTGTATTGCAGTGGCGTGACCTCGAACTGCCCGCAGGCTTCCTGAAACAGCGCCACGTGAATCTGATGCAGTCGACGGATCAGATAGCCGGGCCGCTGCGACAATGGCCAGGGGCGGTGCTTGGCCCGGCTACGACCCTTCTTTGCTTGCCGCAATGCACGCTCTCCCAACCCGGAACCCCCTGCGATTAGCTCGATTCGAACGCGCCCGCCACCGCCAGATCATGGCACGAGGCTTGCTTTTGCAGAATACGAAGCATGCTTCGTAATTCGCGGGCATCCGCCTGCGCGAGATGGATGAGATAGAGGAGGACGCCATGTCCGTCACTGCCAGCTTCGACCTTCTGCTGCGAGGCGGCCGCGTGATCTGTCCGGCCTCCGGCGTTGATGGCATCAAGGACGTCGCCATCCGCAACGGCAAGATCGCAGCCGTCGCGTCCGACATTCTGCCGAGCAGCGCCAAGGAGATCGTCGACGTCAGCGGCAAGCTGGTGCTGCCCGGGCTGATCGACACCCATGCACATGTCTATCAGTATGTCTCCGGCCGCTTCGGCATGAATCCCGACATGGTCGGCGTGCAGTCGGGCGTGACGACGCTGGTCGATCAGGGCGGCCCGTCCTGCATGACGCTGCCCGGCTTTCGTCACTTCATCGCGGAGCCCGCGGCCTCACGAGTCTATGCCTTTCTGTCCGCCTATCTCGTCGGCGGCCTCGAAGGGCACTTCTATCCGCAGCTCTACAGCCCCGACGGCGTCGACATCGATGCGACCGTGAAGGCGGCGACGGCCAATCTCGATATCGTGCGCGGCATCAAGGCCCACGCCGAGATCGGCGGCTTTGCGCGCTGGGGCATCCGCGTCATCGAGATGGCGGCCGAGATCGGCAAGCGCGCCGATCTTCCGGTCTACGTGCATTTCGGCCAGCTCTGGGGCCTGCCCGAGAGTGGCGCCAATGGCGAGGATGCCGACACCATTCTTACGCGCGTGATCCCGCTCTTGCGTGAAGGCGATGTTCTCGCTCATCCGTTCACGCGCCATCCCGGCGGCTTCGTCAACCGCGAGGGCGAGGTGCATCCGGTGATCCAGGCCGCGCTCGAGCGCGGCCTCAAGGTCGACGTCGGCCACGGCAGCCACTTCTCTTACCGGCTCGCCAGGAAGGCGATCGCCGCCGGCATCATTCCGACCACGCTCGGTGCCGACATTCACGGCTACAACACGCATGTGCCCGCGCCGGCCGGAACGCCCGACCAGCACGAGGACGAGGAGAACCATCCGTTCGCAGGACAGGCCAAGTTCAGCCTGGTGCAGGCGATGAGCTCGATGATGGCGCTCGGCCTGTCGCTGGAGCAGGTGGTGCCGATGGTCACCTCAAATCCTGCCAGGATGCTCGGCCGCAGTGGGGAGATCGGAGCCCTCAAGGTCGGAATGGACGCCGACGTCTCCGTGCTCACCGAGCAGAACGGCCGCTTCGTCCTCACCGACAACGAGAAGAACGAGGTCATCGCCGAGCGCCTGCTGCAGCCGGCCTTCTGCCTGCGCGCCGGCACGCGCTTCGACGCAGTCGCGCCGATCCTGCCGCAGGCTGTCGCGGCTTAAGGCCACGCGGTGAAGGAGGGCGCGGGGTTGCGCAACGAGCGAGAGTTTCCTTCTGGCAAATCCGGGCAGGGCGTTGGCGCACGACTGCCGCGGAAGGAGGACGACCGCCTGATGCGCGGCCGCGGCCAGTATGTCGCTGACATCAGGCTCGCGGGCCTTCAGGACGTCGCCTTCGTGCGCAGCCCGCTGGCGCATGCGCGCATTCGCGGCATCCATGTGCCTGAGCGTTATCGCGGCAGCGTGTTTACGGCCGCCGATCTCGGCGGGATCAAGCCGATCCGCGCGATGTCGGGGCTGCCGGGCTTCAAGATCTCCGAGCAGCCGGTGCTGGCCACCGGCAAGGTGCGCCAGGTCGGCGAGCTCGTCGCGATGTGCCTTGCGCCGACGCGCGCCGAAGCAGAGGATATCGCGGCCTCGGTGATGCTCGATCTGGAGGAGCTGCCCGCGGTCTACGACATGTTGAAGGCGCGCGAGCCCGGCTCGGCGCTGGTGCATGAGCATTGGGGCGACAACGTCTTCCTCGAGACCAATTACGAGGTCGACATCTCCGCCGCGCTCGATGCGCCGATCAAGGTCACGCGCGAGATCTCGACGGCACGGCAATGCATGTCGCCGCTCGAGGGTCGCGGCGTGGTCGCGACCTTCGACCGGCGGCTCGACCAGCTCGCGCTGCATTCGGCGGCACAGATGCCGCACATCACGCGCAGCGGCCTTGCCGAATGCCTCGGCATGGAGGAAGGCCAGATCCGCGTCATCTCGCCGGATGTCGGCGGCGGCTTCGGCCACAAGGGCATTCTGCTGCCGGAGGAGGTCTGCCTGTCCTGGCTGGCCATGCGTAACGGTCATCCCGTGCGCTGGCTGGAGGATCGCCGCGAGCATCTCGTCGCCAGCTCGAATTGCCGCGAGCATCACTACAAGATCACGGTCTATGCAGACCGCGACGGCACGCTGCGCGGAATCGATTGCGAGGCGACGGTGGATTCCGGGGCCTACTCGTCTTATCCGTTCTCGGCCTGTCTCGAGGCCGCGCAGATCGCGAGCATCTTGCCCGGCCCTTACAAGATGCCGGCCTATCGCTGCCGCACCTTCTCGGTCGCCACCAACAAATGCCCGATCCTGCCGTATCGCGGCGTCGCGCGCACCGGCGTCTGTTTCGCGCTGGAGCTGATGCTCGACCTCGTGGCGGCCGAAGCAGGGCTCGAGCCCGGCGAGGTGCGGCTGCGCAATTTGGTGCTGCCGGAGCAGATGCCGTTCGACAACATCACCAGGAAGCATTTCGACAGCGGCGATTACCCGGAAGCGATGCGGCGCGCGCTCGCCGCCATCGATGTCGATTCCATTCGTGCCAAGCAGAGGCTGGGCGAGGTTGACGGTCGTCGCATCGGCGTCGGCGTCTCCATCTACTGCGAACAGGCGGCGCACGGCACCTCGGTCTATTCCGGCTGGGGCATCCCCATGGTGCCGGGTCATGAGCAGGCCTCGGCACGCTTGACGCCGGACGGCGGCCTCGAATTGCGCGTCGGTGTGCATTCGCACGGGCAGGGCATGGAAACGACGCTTGCCCAGGTCGCGCACGAGATCCTTGGCGTTGACGTTGCAAAGATCCGCATCATCCTCGGCGACACCGCGATGACGCCCTATTCGACGGGAACCTGGGGCTCACGCTCGATGGTGATGGCCGGCGGCGCGGTGGCGACTGCTTGCCGTGAGCTCGGCGAACGCGCAAGGCGCATCGGCGCAAAACTGTTGCAGCACGATCCGGCCGCCGTGGTGTTGCAGAACGGCGAGGTGCGCGGCGTCAATGGCAGCGTCAACATCCAGACCATCGCCCACACCTGGTATCGTCGCCCGCAGGATCTCCCGGCCGATGTCGATCCTGGCGGGCTCGAAGTGACCCAGGGCTACAAGCCCGTCCGCGACAGCGGGACCTTCAGCTATGCCGCGCACGCGGCCGTGGTCGCGGTCGATCCTGATGTCGGCGAGGTCGAGATCCTCGACTATGTGATCGTCGAGGACGGCGGCGTGCTGGTCAATCCGCTGGTGGTCGACGGGCAGATCTACGGCGGTCTCGCGCAAGGCATCGGCACCGCGCTCTACGAGGAGATGCCGTTCGATGCCTCCGGCCAGCCGCTGGCGACGACGCTCGCCGATTATCTGCTGCCGGGCCCGACCGAGGTTCCGGCCGCGCGGCTCGACCACATGGAAACGCCGTCGCCCTATACGCAGTTCGGCGTGAAGGGCATCGGTGAAGGCGGTGCGATTGCGCCGCCGGCCGCGATCGCCAATGCCGTCAACGACGCGCTGCGTCCGCTCGGCGTCGAGCTGATGCAGTCGCCGATCACGCCGCATCGCGTCGTCGAAGCGGTGCTGGCCGCCCGCGCGACTGAGAGGAGCGCGGCATGAAACCGGCGCCCTTCGCCTACGAGCGCCCGCGCGATCTCGACGCCGCGCTGTCGATGCTGGCCGCAAGCGGCGGTTCGGCAAAGATCATCGCCGGCGGCCAGTCGCTCGGACCGATGCTCAATCTGCGGCTGGTGCAGCCGGAGCTGATCGTGGACATTTCCGGCCTGGCTGAGCTCAAGCGGGCCGAGGTTTCCCGCGGCGAACTCGTGCTCGGCGCCTTGGTCACCCATGCCGACATCGAGGACGGGCGCACGGCCGACGTGACCCGCGGCGCCATGCGCGGCGTCGCCGCCAACATCGCTTACCGTGCGGTGCGCAACCGCGGCACGATCGGCGGCTCGCTCAGTCATGCCGATCCCGCTGCGGACTGGATTTCGGCGCTCGCCGCCTTGGGCGCGCGCGTGACGCTGCGCAGCCTTGCCGGCGCTCGCACGATGGCGATCGAGGCCTTCGTCGTCGGCGCCCTGGAATCGGCGCTGCGTGCGGGCGAAATCGTCGAGGCGATTCACGTCCCGTCACGGGCGGCCTCGGCCCATTGGGGCTATGCCAAGAGCTGCCGCAAGACCGGCGAGTTCGCCCACGCCATCGCCGCGGTACTGATCGATCCGACCGCTGCCTCGGCGCGCGTCGTGATCGGTGCGATCGATACGACGCCGATCGTCGTCACCGACGCCGCCGAGCTGTTCGGCGGACGGATCGCGGGCGACTACAAGCAGTGCTTCGACATCAGGGTCGCCGATGCGCTTCTCGCCAAGGCCGGCATCGACGACGCCGCGCAGCGTCACATCCATGTCAGCGTGTTGAAGCGCGCCCTCCTGGAGGCCGCGGCATGACCACGATCGCGCTTCAGGTCAATCGCCGTGCGGTCGAAATCTTGGCCGAGCCGCGGACCAGCCTGGCCGATTTCGTCCGCGATAGGCTGGACTTGACCGGCACCCATCTCGGTTGCGAGCACGGCGTGTGCGGCGCCTGCACCGTGCTGCTCGACGGCGTGCCGGCGCGCTCCTGCATCACCTATGCCGTGGCCTGCGCGGGCGCCGACATCACCACCATCGAAGGGCTCGATGAGGACGAGGTCACGACCGAGTTGCGCGCAGCCTTCACCCGCGAGCATGCCCTTCAGTGCGGCTATTGCACCCCGGGGATGCTGGTCTCGGCGCGCGATCTGGTGCTGCGTCTGCCCGATGCCGATGAGCGGCGCATCCGTGTCGGCCTCAGCGGCAATCTCTGCCGCTGTACCGGCTATGTCGGAATTGTGCGGGCCGTTCAGTCCGTGATCGAAGCAAGGCGTGCGCGCAACATCGCGCCGCTTGCCGATGGCGGCCGGACCATCCTTGGTCCTGCCGGTTCAGGGCGTGCCACATCTGGTCAAAATGGGCCGCAGCCCGCGACGCAGGCGTTGGCCGCGGCATCAGACAGTGTCGCGCCGGGTGCCATTCCCGATTTCACTCCGGCGACCGTTCTGAACCAGCGCTTCACGCTGCCGCACGCACCCGCAAAGGTGTTCGCGATGTTCGATGATGTCGCTGGTATTGCATCCTGCCTTCCCGGCGTATCGCTGAAGGCGCCGCCAACGCCGGAGCGCGTGGAAGGCGCGATCCGCGTCCGGCTCGGGCCGATCGCGGCGTCCTTTGAGGGCGCCGCGCGCGTCGAACGCGATCCCGCAACGTTCTCCGGCCGCATCATCGGCATCGGCACCGACCAGCGCAGCCGTTCGGCGACGCAAGGAGAGATCCGCTACCGCCTGCTTCCGCTGGAAGGCGGCGCGGCGACTGCCGTGGAGCTGTCGATCGGCTACACGCTCTCGGGAATGTTGGCCCAGGTCGGCCGGCCCGGCCTCGTGCGCGATCTAGCCAAGCGCCTGGTTGCGGAGTTCGCGGGCAATCTCGACCGCCACCTGTCCGGCACAGCGCCGGGGCAGGTGACCGCGGCCGAGCTCAGCTTCTGGTCAATGATCTCGGAAGTTCTGCACGCCCGGCTGGTGCGCATGTTTGGCCGCGTCTTCACTGGAAAAGATGGTGCGGAATGATCGGCGTGCCGGCGCCGCGGAGTGACGAAGCCTCGGACGACCCTGGATATCAACAGCGTGGGATTTGGAGAGACAACATGACACGAGCACTCGGACTGGTTGGGACAATCGCGCTGGCGACGGCCTTGTTCGGCGGCCCGGCAGGGGCGCAGACCATCAAGATCGGCGTCAATGAGCCGCTCACCGGCGCGTTCGCGGCCTCCGGCACCTATGTCGTCAACGGCGCGAAGATCGCCGCCGACGAGATCAACGCCAAGGGTGGCATCTTGGGCAAGAAGATCGAGCTCGTCATCGAAGACAACAAGAGTAACCCGACGGAAGCTGCCGCCGTCGCCGAGAAGCTCATCACCAGTGACAAGGTGCCGGTGCTGATGGGCGCCTGGGGCTCGAGCCTGACGCTCGCGGTGATGCCGAAGCTGATCGAATACGAGACACCCATGGTGGTGGAGACCTCGTCCTCCGGCAAGATCACGACGACGGGCAATCCCTTCATCTTCCGGATATCGCCGCCGTCAGCGGTCGAGGCCGCCGCGTTCAAGGGCATCGTCGACAAGCTTGCGCTGAAGAAGGTCGACTTCCTCGTCATCAACAACGACTGGGGCCGCGGCACCGCCGAGGACTTCAGCAAGATGATGAAGGACAAGGGCATCACTATCGGCCTCGTCGAGACCATGAACCAGGGTGCGCAGGACATGAGCGCGCAGCTTTCCAAGATCAAGAGCTCGGATTCCGAGACGGTGATCGTCACCACCGCGGTGGATCAGCTCACCCTGATCTTCAAGCAGGCGGCCGCACTCGGCCTGAAGAAGCGCATCATCACCACCGGCGGCTCGCAGAACCCGGACCAGATCATCGCCCAGGCGGGCGCGGCGGCCAACGGCACCATGCATCTGACCACCTTCCTGCCCTGGTTCCCGGACAAGACGCCGAACCCGGAAGCCACCAACTATTTCATCACGGAATGGAAGAAGCGCGGCTTCGAGTTCGCCGGCTGCACCGAGAGTTTCCGCGGCTATGACGGCATTCGCACGGCGGCAGCCGCGATCGAGAAAGCGGGCAAGGCCGAGCCGGCCGCGATCAAGGCGGCGCTCTGGAACATCAACATCAAGGGGCTGAACGGCGACATCGTGTTCCGCAAGTCCGGTCCCGAAGGCAAGGAGAGCGGCCAGAGCCAGCCGAACGTCTATCTCATCGAGATCAACGACGGCAAGGTCGAGATGAAGACGCTCTAACACACGTAGTCGCGGGCGAGGGCGGTGCATCGCCGCTCTCGCCTCACTACACAGGGCTATCGCATATGAAGGGAAGCGTGGCGGGCAGCTCGCCTGCGGCCCATCCTTCGAGACTCCCGCCTGCGGCGGGCCCTCAGGATGAGGTCGGGCTTTGCAGCGAGATATTGGATCCTCATGGTGAGGGGCCCGCCAAAGCGGGCGTCTCGAACCATCGAGGCCGACCTCATCCGGCAGCCGCCCACCGTCATATGCGATAGCCCAAATTCACTACGATTCATCCAGGAACGGCTTTGAGCGAATTTCTCCAGCATCTGGTCAACATGCTCGTGCTCGGCGGCACCTATGCGCTGCTGGGCATCGGGCTGACCTTGATCTTCGGCATCATGAACGTCGTGAACTTCACGCACGGCGTGCTCTACACATTTGGCGCCTACATCATGTTCATCGTGGTGCAGCAGCTCGGGCTGAATTTCTTCGTGGCGTTGCCCGTCGCGGTGCTTGCCGGGTGGCTGCTCGGGGCAGCGATCGAGCTGACATTGCTGCGACCGCTGCGCGGCTCCGACATCGACACCACGATGCTGGTCATGATCGGCGCCTGGATCGCGATGCAGTCGGGCGCGCTGTGGATCTGGGGCGGCGTCGCCAAATCGGTGGCAACGCCATTCCCTGAGGCGCCGCTGGTGCTCGGGCCGGTGTCTGTCTCCTGGTTGCGCCTGTTCGTGCTCGCTGCGGCCGCGATGTTGATCCTGGTGACTTACCTCCTGATCAACAGGACCAGCCTGGGACGTGCGATGCGGGCGACGTTCCAGGACCACGACACGGCTTCGCTGATGGGCGTCAATGTCGACATGATCTACACCTCGACCTTCGCGATCGGCTCCAGCCTTGCCGCCGCCGCCGGCGCGCTGCTCGGACCGGTCTACGTGATTTTCCCGCAGATGGGCGATCTGGCCGCCGTCAAGGCGTTCGCCATCGTCATCCTTGGGGGCCTCGGCAACATCACGGGCGCAGTGATCGGTGGCTTCATCCTGGCGCTGGCCGAGGAATTGGGGGCGGGTTACGTCTCGTCAGGCTACCGCGATGCCATGGGTTTCGTGATCATCATCGCGGTCCTGATCTTCCGGCCGACGGGCCTGTTTGCGCGCGCGGAGCGGGTTGGATGAGAGCCGCCGTCACCATCCTCGTGGTCGCTGCGCTTGCCTCGGTACCGCTCTGGCTGCGCGATCCCTACCTGCTGAATGCGCTGATCACGACCGGCATCTTCGTCATCGGCGCGATGAGCCTCAATCTGCTGCTCGGCTTCACCGGCCAGCTCAGCCTCGGCCACATCGCTTTCTTCGGTATCGGTGCCTATGTCAGCGCGCTGACGTCGCTTGGCTTCGACGCCGGCCTGCCCGGAGGCTTCCGTCTGGTTCACACGTCCTGGCCGCCGATTGCAGGCTTCGTTCTGGCAATCCTGGTCGCCGGATCGTGCGGCTATTTCGTCGGGTTGCTCTCCTTCCGCGTCCGCGGCGCCTATTTCGTCATCGTGACCATCTCTTTTGCCGAGGTCGTCCGGCTGGTCGCGCTGAACTGGGTCGAGCTGACGCAGGGTCCGCTGGCACTCACCAACATTCCCTCGATTGCGCTGCCCTTGCCCGGCTTCGGCGAGCTGACGCTGCGCACCAAGTTTCACAACTACTATCTCGTGCTGGTGGTCGCGCTGATCGCCTATCTCCTGATCGCGCGTCTCGTTCATTCCCATTTCGGCCGCGCCATGCGCGGGCTGATGGAGAACGAGACGCTGGCGGTTTCCGTCGGCATCGATGTCACCAGGACGCTGACGCTGGCGGCCGTGATCTCGGCGGCCATTGCCGGTGCTGCCGGCAGCCTCTATGCGCACTACATCAGGATCATCGACCCCGAGGTGTTTGCCTTCATCAACACCGTCACCATGGTCATTATGGTGATCTCAGGCGGCAAGGGCTCGCTGGCTGGTCCCGTCGTTGGCGGCCTGATCTTCGGGCTGCTGCCGGTTGCGCTACGGCCGGTCATGGCGCCGGAGGCGCAGTGGATCGCCTATGGCGGCGTGCTGATCGCCATCCTGTTCGTGCTGCCGCGCGGCATCGTGCCGTCGCTCGCGCAGCGCTTCGCCCGGCGGCGGAGCGGGGCCGCGGCGTTGGCGCCGGTCGCGCTCACCGACACCGGCGCCAAGGAGCCAGCGTGATGACGGCGCGCAGCGTGGCCATGACCATCGATCAGGTCGCCGTCCGCTTCGGCGGGTTGGTCGCGATCTCCGACATGAGCTTTACCGTCGGCGAGGGCGAGATCGTCAGCTTGATCGGGCCGAACGGTGCGGGCAAGACCACCGCCTTCAACGTCATGACCGGATTCCTGACGCCGAGCGCGGGCCGCGTCACCTATCAGGGCACGACGCTATCAGGGTTGAAGCCGCACGAGATCGCCGATCTCGGCCTGATCCGCACCTTTCAGCGAACCTCCGTGTTTCCCAACGACACCGTCTACGACAATCTCCTGATCGGCCTGCATCGTCAGGGGCGGGTCCGGCTGCTCGATGCCATCCTCGGGCTGCCGGGCGCGCGCGCCTCGGAACGCAGGCTGCGGCAACGCGCGAGCGAGTTGATCGAGTGGGTGGGGCTCGAGCGCCGCGCGCACGATACGGCCGGCTCGCTGTCCTACGGCGAGCAGCGCCTCGTCGGCGTCGCGCTGGCGCTGGCGGCAGAGCCCTCGATGCTGCTGCTCGACGAGCCCGTCTCGGGCATGAATGCCTCGGAGACCCACCGCTTCGTCGAGCTGATTCGCAGCATTCGCGACCGCGGCATCACGATTTTGCTGGTCGAGCACGACATGCCGATGGTGATGACGGTCTCGGACCGTATCGTGGTGCTGAACTACGGCCGCATCATTGCTGAGGGGACACCGGATGTGATCCGCAACGATCCGGCCGTGATCGAGGCCTATCTCGGACATGGAGCGGCGCGTGCTTGAGATCCGCGACATGGTGTGCGGCTATGGCGGCGTCACTGCGCTGCGCGGCATCTCGCTGGACGTGAAGGCCGGGCAGCTCGTCGCCCTGATCGGCGCCAACGGCGCCGGCAAGAGCACGACGCTGCGTGCGATTTCCGGCCTCGTGCCGCCGCGCGCGGGGCAGATGCGGTTCGAGGGCGTCGACATCACCGGCGCGAAGCCGCCGCGCGTGCTGGCGAGCGGGATCGCGCATTGTCCGGAAGGAAGGCGCGTGTTTCCGCATATGAGCGTCGAGGAAAATCTCGACATGGGGGCTTACCTCCGCCGTGGTTTTGGCGAAATCGCGGCCGATCGCGACCGCATCTATGCGGAATTTCCGCGGCTGGCCGAACGGCGCCGGCAGGCCGCGGGCACGCTGTCGGGCGGCGAGCAGCAGATGCTGGCGATCGGTCGCGCGCTGATGTCGCGGCCGCGGCTGGTCATGTTCGACGAGCCCTCGCTCGGTCTTGCCCCCAACATCGTCGAGCGCACCTTTGCGATCATCCGTGGCATCCGCGATGCCGGCACCACGGTGCTGCTGGTCGAGCAGAACGCGTTCGCCGCGCTCGAGATGTGCGACCACGCCTATCTGCTCGAGAACGGCCGCATCGTGCTGTCGGGCGCAGGTTCCGAGCTGATCGAGAACGAGCATGTGCGGAAGGCCTATCTCGGTGGATGACGATGGCCCCGGTTCAGCTGGCCTGGGCTGGACGCCGGTCTGCAAGCTGGACCGCCTGAGAGCGGAGACGGTCGTTCGCGTACATGTTGCAGGCCTCGACCTGTTGGTGATCTGGAACGACGGCGATGTCGTCGCATGTGACCGCGCATGTCCGCATGAACAGGCGGATCTGGCTCTCGGAGAGGTGAGGGCCGGCCGGCTGTTCTGTCCGCGTCACGCGGCATCGTTCGATTTGCGCAACGGGGCGATCAATCCGGGATGGCCGAGCCCGCCGTTGCGGCTCTACCCGACATGGATCACGGGCGAACATATCTGCGTGGAAGCGCGGGAGCAGCAGGCGCGGCGTTAGGCCCCTGTTTTGCCCGACCGGTCAACATGATCGAAGATGCCGACCTGCCTGCAGAATTTGTCCTTGAAAAACAACGGCATCTCTACTGTGCATGGGGTTGTTTTCGCGTATTTAGTCCAGCAGCCCGCGGACGGCGTCGACGAGGACCCCGTCTGGTCGCCGCAGGGCCTCGAGAATGGTGAAATGGTCGGCACCGTCGACCGGAATGAGCTTGCCGGGCGCCTTCGCCATCACGCGCTTGTCGTGGAGATTGATGGAATCGCACACGAGCGCCGGCAGTTCGTTGCTGCCATAGGCGATGTCGAGCCGCTTCGATGTGACGGGCAGGCGCAGCGGCGAAAGCGCGGCGATTTCCTCATCCGTCAGCTTCAGCGCATTGTTGAGGCCGGTATCGCGGATGGGGGCGAGCTCGTACACGCCCGAGATGGCCAGTCCCGCATGAACACTCGGATGGTCCAGCGCCATCGCTGCGAGGTGGGCTCCGGCGGACCAGCCCGACAAGACGACCGGTCCGGCAACGCCATAGGATGGGCCATTTGCGGCAAGCCAGTCGAGCGCGCGAGGGACTTCGGCGACGATGTCGGTGAGGGATACCTCCGGCGCCAGCGAATAGCCGGGAATCGCGACCGACCAGCCGTGGGCGGCGATGCCTTCGACGAGCATGGCGAACAATTCGCGCGAATTGCGCTGCCAATAGCCGCCATGCAGGAACACCAGGCAGGGCGCCTCAGGCCTGGCGGCGGGGTAGAGATCGATCTTGTTGTTCGCCCGCTGACCGTAGGCCAGATCGAGATGGGATCTCAGCGAGCCTCGCAGCCGGCTGGAGGCTGCGTTCCGTTCGGCGATCAGGGCCGCGCTATTCTTGACGGCCGCGTTGTTGTCATAGGCGGCGTCGCGTTCTGCCTGGGACAGCCCGGACCATGCGGAACGCGGATCGAGCGGTCGACCTGCCGAATGAGTATTCTCAATCATCATCACTCCGGACAATTGCGGCGTTGGACCAGCCGTGTCCGATTGGACAAGGCTGCCTCGGACTATGCCATGCGGGATCATTACTGTCTCTTGTCCGCGTCATTGTCGCGGTTTTCCGTGGCACTACGGATCACCCGCGCTCTAAGCTGCGAAGAACGGATTTGCGGGCCGTGCGAGGCCGAGATGATCGCGCAGTGTCGTGCCCTCATAATCCGCGCGGAACAACCCGCGCTCCTGCAGGATCGGCACGACGAGCTCGACGAAATCTTCGAAGCCCACGTGGAAGTAAGGCGGCATCACGTTGAAGCCGTCGGCGGCGTGCTCCTCGAACCATTGCTGGAGCGTGTCGGCGATGCGCTCGGCCGAGCCGCACAGCACCCAATGGCCGCGGGCGGCTGCGGTGAGGTTGTAGAGATCGCGTAGCGTCATGTTCTCGCGGCGACCCTTGGCGAGCATGACGCTGGCGAAGCTGTGATAGTTGTCGGACGGCGCGATATCCGGGATCGGCCCGTCGAGGTCGTAGGCTGACATGTCGCGGCCGAAGCGGTCGGACAGGATGGCGAGCGCGTTGCTGCCGCTGACGAAGCTCTGCAGCGTGTTGAGCTTCTCGAACGCCTCCTTGTCGGTGCGGCCGACCACCGGCATCACACCCGGCAGCACGGTGACGTCCTGGGGCCTGCGGCCGAATGCCGGCAGGCGCGTCTTCAGCGAGGCATAGCCGGCCTTGGCTTCGTCGATGTCCTGCACCACGGAGAAGACGATGTCGGCGGTGCGCGCGGCGAGCGCTTGTCCGGCCTCGGAGCCGCCGGCCTGCAGCACGACGGGGCGGCCTTGCGGGCTGCGGCCGATGTTGAGCGGGCCCTTCACCTTGAAGAACGCGCCGTCATGGTCGATCGGGCGGAGCTTTGCCGGATCGATGTAGAGAGCGCTCGTGCGGTCGGCGACGATGGCATCATCGGCCCAGCCGTCCCACAGACCCTTGACGACATCGAGGAATTCGCCGGCCATTTCGTAGCGGCGGGCGTGGTCGGGATGGGTGGTGCCGAAATTCGCCGCCGTCGCCGGATTGGCCGTCGTCACCGCGTTCCACGCCGCGCGTCCCCCGGAAATGTGATCGAGCGAGGCGAAGACCCGTGCGACCGAGAACGGATCGCTGTAGGTGGTCGAGACAGTGGCGCCGAGGCCGATATGGCTGGTCGAGGTCGACAGCGCGGCCAGCATCGTCAGCGGCTCCAGCCGCAGCGTGTAGGAGGGATGGGCTGCGGCATCGGCATAGAGATTGTCGCCCATGAAGATCAGGTCGAACTTGCCGCGCTCGGCGGTGCGGCCGATCTCCTGGATCGCCGCAAAGTCCTGGAAGCTGTCGACCGCGCCCGGATAGCGCCAGCCTGCGACGTGGCTGCCGGTGCCAAGGATGAACAGGCCGAGATGCATCTGTCGTTTCATGGTGTGTTTCCTGGCGTCACGTCCAGAACAGGATCTTGCGTTCGAGGAAACCGATCAGGCCGAAGAAGGCGAGGCTCGCCGCGGACGCGACGAAGATCGCTGCCCAGACCTGGACGAAATCGATCTGGAGCACGGCCTGGTAGATCACCCAGCCGAGCCCGCCATGGGCCCCTAACATTTCGGTGACGATCGCCACGATCACGCTGCGCACCGTGGAGACGCGCATGCCCGCCAGCAGCAGCGGCAGCGCGGTCGGCAACCGCAGGCGCCACAGCACGCCGAAGCGGCTGGCGCCAAAACTCTTCATGAGATCGACGGCGCGGCGATCGACCCGGTCGAGTCCGGCCAGCATCGACAGCAGGACGGTGAAGCTCACCGCCATCGCCACCATCACGATCTTCGAGCTGACGCCGATGCCGAACCAGAGCAGGATCAGCGGCGAATATCCGACCACGGGCACCGAGTTGATTGCGGTCGCGAGCGGCAGGATCGCGCTGCGAAGCGCCGGCGCCAGCGCGATGGCGACGGAAAGGCCGATGCCGATCAGGCAGCCGAGGCCGTAGCCGACCAGCGCTTCGAGCAGGGTGTAGCCGGCGGCGTCGATGAGCGTTGCGCGCTTGGACCAGAGGCCCGCGAGGATGTCGCTGACGGCGGGGAGAACATAGGCCGGCAGATGCAGTCCGCGCGCCGCGCCTTCCCAGCACACGACCAGGAGGACGGCGCCGAGAATGCCGCGCTGGACGGCGAGCGAGGGAGAGGCGACTGCGCGGCTCATTGCTCGGCGTTCCAGAACACGAGGTGACGCTCGACCGCAGCGACGACCGCGTAGAAGCCGGTGCCGAGCAGGGCGGCCGTGAGCAGGGCGCCCCAGATCGCCACGACGTTCTCGGTGAACATGGCCTGGAGCAGCAGAACGCCGAGCCCGGTGGTGTCGCCGAACCATTCGCCGACGATGGCACCGACGAGGCTCAACGATGCGGCAAGGCGCAGCGCGACGAAGATCTGCGGCAGCGCGGTCGGTAGCTGCAGGCGCAGCAGTAGCTGGTGGTTGGAAGCGCCAAAGCTGCGCATCAGCGCGACCTGCTTGGGATCGACGGCCTCGAGGCCCAGCAGCGTGTTCACCGTGACCGGAAAGAAGGTCAGGTAAAATGCAATGATCGCCTTGGCGAGCAGGGTATTGCCGAACCACAGCACCACCAGAGCACCGAAGGCGATGACCGGAATGGTCTGCGACACCACGAAGATCGGAAAGATCATCTCGCGCAGCGCACGGACGCGGAAGAACACGACGCCCATGAGCACGCCGAACGCGCCGCCGGAGGCAAAGCCGATCAGCGTCTCGGCAAGGGTCCGCAGGAAGCCGTCGACATAGGCGCGAGGCGTCGCCGCCATCGCCATCAGGATGGTGCTGAGGCGCGGCAGGTAATAGGGCCGGATGCCGAACAGCAGCACCGCGCCCTCCCAGATCACCGCCGCGATGGCGAGGCCGAGCAGCAGCCGGATCAGCTTGCGCAGCGAATCCGGTATTGCCATCGACCGCGCGGTTGCGCGGCCTTCGCTTAGCGATGTCGCCGCAGGGCTGCTCACGGCAGCCGGTCCGCCGCTGGGATGCTCTGGATGAAGCTGGCGTCATAGGCGGCGGCGAGATCCACCGGCTTGGAGATGACGCCGTATTTCAGGAAGAAGTCGTGGGCGGTCTTCACCGCATCGGCATCGATCCAGAACATCCCGTTCTTGGCGGCCGCGCCTGCGGTCATCAGGCGCTTCACCTCGGTGAGCATGAATTCCTGCTGCGCGCGGTCGAGCGTCGGGGCGGCGGCCATCACGGTGTCGACGGCACCCTTGGGATCAGAAAACGCGTCCTTCCAGCCCTTGAGCGACGCGCGAAGGAAGGCCTTGACGAGCTCCGGCTTCTCCTTGGCGGTCGCCTCGGCCACGATCAGCGTGTCGCGGGGGAAGGTGATGCCGTAGTCCTCGGCGACGAAGGTCTTCAGGCTGTCCTTCGGCATCCGGGACTGGATGGTGTAGAACTCGTTGTAATAGGTCGCCGTGACCACATCGACGTTGCCGTCGACGAACGGCGTCACCGAAACCTGCTGCGGCTGGATCTTCAGCTCATCCGGCTTGATGCCTTCCTTGGCCAGCATGCCGTTGAGCACATGATTGGCGCCGGTGAACCAGGTGGTGACCGTCTTGCCCTTGAAGTCCTGGATGGTCTTCACCGGCCCGTCCTTGCGGGTGACGAAGATGAACGGCGTGATCTGGTGCGAGACGCCGATGCAGACGATCGGCAGCCCCTTGTCGCGTGCCGCAAACACGCTGTCGGTGCCGCCGGAGAGGCCGAACGTGTCGGCGCCGGTCGCGACCAGATTCTCGGTGAGGAGATTGGGCCCGCCGGGGTTGATGGTGAGGTCGATCCCCTCGGCCTTGTAATAGCCCTTGGCCGCCGCGACGTAGAAGCCGGCGAACTGCGCCTGCGGCAGCCATTTCAGACGCAGGCTCGCCTTCTGCAATTCGGCGGCGGGCGCGGCCGTGACGAGCGAGCCGGTCGCCAGTGCGATGGCGGAGAGGACGGTGAAGGCGTGGCGTCGGCTCAACATGATCATACTCCAGGCGGTGAAAATCAATTGCGATAGGATGGATCGGTGCGGTCGAGCTGGCGCATCAGTGCCGGCCATTCGCGTTCGCCGGGCACGAGGATGTCGCCCTGCAATTCCCAGAACTGGCGCGCGGCCTTCTCGCAGACCTCGTGCGGGGGCATCACCAGCCTGGCGCCGGCCGCGGCCGCCGCCTGCATCTGCAGCTGGATCCGCGCGGCGCGCTCGAAATAATAGAGCAGCATGAAGGCCTCGCCCGGCGTACGGCCGACGGTGAGGATGCCGTGGTTGCGCATCAGCATCACCTTGTGCGGGCCGAGGTCGCGCACCAGGCGCGCCTGCTCGTCGAGATCGATGGCGACGCCTTCGTAATCGTGGAAGGCCTGGCGATCGTAGAAGCGCATCGCGAACTGGCTGAGCGGCAGCAGGCCCTTCTCCTGCCCTGAGACCGCGACGCTCGCGTCGGAATGGGTGTGTAGCACACAGGCCGCGTCGTGGTTCGAGGTGTGGATCGCGGCGTGGATCACGAAGGCCGCGACGTTGACGGCCTGCGGCGTGTCGTCGAGCTTGTTGCCCTTGGTGTCGATCTTGACCAGGCTCGACGCGGTGATCTCGTCGAACAGCAGGCCGTAGGGATTGATCAGGAACTGATCGTCATGGCCGGGCACGCGCATGGAGATGTGGTTGTAGATGAGATCGTCCATGCCGAGCTTGGCGACCATGCGGTAGCAGGCGGCGAGCTTGACGCGGGCATCCCACTCGGCCGGATCGATGCCGGGCGGTGCGGCTTGCGGTTCTCTCGCTGACATCGCGTTCATGGCATCTTCTCCTGCGCGATGGAGGATTGAAACGACTTCATGCTTTCCTCTTCGATTGCATCGAGCAGGGTACGCTTGAGGCGCACGAATTCGGGGGAGGTGACGATCTCGGGCCGGCGCGGGCGCGGGAGGTCGACGATCTGTTCGAGCTTCACCGAGCCCGGACGTGCGGTCATCACCAGCACGCGATCGCCAAGGAAGATCGCCTCGTCGACGTCATGGGTGATGAAGAGAATGGTGCGGCGGTATTTCTGCCAGACATCGAGCAGCCAGCGCTGCATCATCGCCCGCGTCAGCGCATCGAGCGCGCCGAACGGCTCGTCGAGCAGCATCAGGTCGCGCTCGAACAGGAAGGTGCGCATCAAGGCGACGCGCTGGCGCATGCCGCCGGACAATTGGTTGGGATATTGCTTCTCGAAGCCGGCGAGCCCGAACTCGGGCAGCATCTTCAGCGCCTTGGCGCGCGCCTGCTCGCGCGGCATGCCCTCGACCTCGAGCGCGAGGATGGCGTTGTCCACCACGTTGCGCCAAGGGAATAGCAAATCGCGCTGCGGCATGAAGGAGACGCGGCCGAGCAGGTCGCTCGCGTGGCAGCTGTTGCCCTCGAAGCGCAGGATGCCGCCGGCGTCGGGCTCTTCGAGGCCGGCGACGATGTTGAAGAGGGTGCTCTTGCCGCAGCCGCTGGGGCCGACGACGGTGACAAACTCGCCGGGAGCGACGTTCGCCTGAAGTCCTGACAGCGCCGCGACGGCGCCGAAAGTCTTGTTGATCGCGCGCAACTCGAGCAGCGGCTCAGGCTTCGGGTGAGCCTGGGGGGCTTCGATGGTCGGTCCGGGATCTGGGAGGCGGGCGGCCTGCACCGGCATGTCCTTGTATAATGGCAGCGGCCATTCGCATACGAAAGCGGGCCGCGTCAAAATCTCTTAGCAACTCGTGTGCCAGTGCGATTTCCGGGCAAATCAGGCATAAGACTTGCGAGGTGGACGGCGAATAGGTCGGAGTCGCGCGCGTCTCCGAGGGAGAGTCGGTCGTTTTATTGGAAGATAGGTGCCATTTTGTATACTTATATTGGTATAGGAGAAACATGATGGCGGATATTGGTGCACTTGTCGGAGGCAAACGCGTGAAAAACGGGCAGGCGTCCCTGGCGCCAAGTCCCGGCATGACGCTCGCCGAGAGCCTGCGACAGAAGCTCGAGGGGGCGATCGCGGCGGGGCATCTCGAGCCCGGCAGCCGGCTCGACGAGCAGGAGATCGCCCAGCGTTTCGGCGTCTCGCGCACGCCGGTGCGGGAGGCGTTCCGCCTGATGGCCGCCAACAATCTGGTCGAGCTGCGCGGTCGGCAGGGGGCTGCGGTCCGCAGCATCAAGGCGCAGGCGCTGATCGAGATGTTCCAGGTCATGGCGGAGCTGGAAGGGCTCTGCGCCCGGCTTGCCGCGCGGCGTGTCTCGCAGGCCTGGGGCGCTGAAATTGGCGAGATTCACCAGCGGCTTGTTGCGGCGGGAGAGACCGGTGACATCGACGTCTTCTACGACATCAACCAGGAATTCCACGAAGCGATCTACGAGGCCTCGCGCAACGCTTTTCTCGCCGACCAGACCCGCAAGCTGCGCAACCAAGTGGCCGCCTATCGCCGCCGGGTGACGCGGATGCCGAACCGGATTGCCGATACCGTTAGGGAGCACGAGGCGATCATGCAGGCAATCCTCGCCCACGATCCGGAGCGGGCGCACAGCGCCATGCGGGACCACGTCAACCTGCTCGGCGACAACCTGCTGGACTTCCTCGCCGCCTTCGAATGACCGCCTCCGGTGCTTGGTATGCAAATTGCTAGACCTTGTATATCTAGCTTGCATCCTGGAGACCCCTGTGGACCTGAAGCTGACGAACAAGACCGCGCTGATTACCGGCGCGTCGAAAGGAATTGGACTTGCGGTGGCCGAGCTCTTTGCCGCGGAGGGCTGTCATCTGCATCTCGCCGCCCGCAATGGCGAGGCGATGCTCGCGGCCAAGAAGCAGCTCGAAGCCCGCCACGGCGTGAAGATCACCATTCACGCACTCGACCTGTCGAGCACTTCAGCGATGGAGAAGCTCGCCGCCGAAGTCGGCGACATCGACATCCTCGTCAACAATGCCGGCGACATCCCGGCCGGTTCGCTGGAAATCCTCGACGACGCCGCCTGGCGGCGCGGCTTCGATCTCAAGGTGTTCGGCTACATCACGCTGTCGCGTCTCTATTATCCGCGCATGAAGGGCAAGGACGGCGTCATCATCAACATCATCGGCAATTCCGGGGAGAACTGGGACGCGAGCTACATCGCAGGCTCCACCGGCAACGCGGCGCTGATGTCCTTCACCAAGGCGCTCGGCGGCCGCAGCCTCGATCACGGCGTCCGCGTCGTCGCGGTCAATCCGGGCCCGGTTGCCACGGACCGCATGCTCAAGATCATGAAGCGCAAGGCGATCGACATGCTCGGCGACGAAGGCCGCTGGGAGGAGTTGTTCGACAAATATCCGGGCAAGAGGCCGGCGACGTCGGAAGAAGTCGCCGATCTCGTCGCCTTCCTCTCCTCGCCACGCTCTGGCTACATCACCGGCACCGTGGTGACGATAGACGGCGGCATTGCCGCGCGCGGCTCGGTGATCTGAGGCGTCGATGTCGGGATCTCAATCTACGGCGCTGGTCCGCAACCGCTATTTCGACGAGCTCTCGGCGACGCCGGGACTCTACTGGCTCGGCCAGAATACCAACCATATCGAGAGCCATCCCGCCGTGCGCGAGGCGATGCTGCGCTCGATCGAGGCTGGCGAGTTCAATGCCTATGCCCCGCCGCTCGGCTTCGAGGCGCTGCGCGCCGCGATCGTCGCCGATCTCGGCGTACCAGGCGCGGAAGCGCTAGTGACCGAGGGCGGCGTCAATGCGCTGGCCATGATCTGCCGCGCGCGCTGCAAGCCGGGCACGACGCTGGTCACCACCGACCCGACCTGGAAATGGCCGTGCCTGTTCGCGCGCCAGCAGGGCGCCGAGGTGATCGAGATTCCGATCTACGATCCCGCCTGCAACTACCGCCTGACGGCTCAGGCCTTGAAGGCGAATGTCGATGAACGCACCGCGATCATCTATCTGGTCGATCCCAACAATCCGCTCGGCATCCGCTACACCCGCGAGGAGATCGAGAGCTTTGCCGCGATCGCGCGCGATTGCGGGGCCCTGCTGGTGCACGACTGCACCTACCGCGATTTCGCCGACGGCCACACGCCGGCGCTCCACGTGGCGCCGCAAGGCTCGGTGGTCTCGACCAGCTTTTCGAAATGGCTTGGGCTCGCCGGCCTGCGCATCGGCGCGCTCGTTGCCGCGCCTGATCTGTTCGAGGAGTTCGCGCAGACCTCCGCGAGCGTGCTCGGTGCCAGCGTCATCGCGCAGCGAGCGGCGCAGGCAGGGCTGTCGGTCAAGGCCGAATGGATGAAGAAGGTCCGCAGCACCGACCGCGCCAACAAGGCGATGATCCAGGAGGCGGCGGCCGGGATCGAAGGATTGGCGCTGCCGATCATGCCCTCGCACGGCAACTTCCTGGTGCTGGAGACCATCGCGGCGGGCATTCGCCCGGAGGCGCTGGTCGAGTGCTATCGCCGCCAGGGCATCATGATCCGCCAGGGCACCTATCACACCCAGCGCTTCGGCGACCGCTTCGTCAAGATCAGCACTTCGGTGCCGCAGCCCTGGGCCGAGAAGTTTTGCACGCTGCTGCCGGAGATGGTCGCGCAGGCGCGCACGCTCAACGACCTGCCGCCGCAATTCTAGGGACGATGCCGATGACGATGATCACAGCAAAGGACGGCGTGAAGCTCTACGTGGAAGAGGCGGGCGAGGGCACGCCGATCCTCTTCATCCACGAATTCGGCGGTAATCACGACAGCTGGGAGCCGCAGTTGCGCTATTTCAGCCGGCGCCACCGCTGCATCAGCTACGCCGCGCGCGGCTATCCGCCGTCGGATGTGCCTGACAGCGTGGAGGCCTATTCGCAGGCGATCGCGGCGGACGATGCGGTCGCGGTGCTCGACGCGCTCGGAATCGACAAGGCGCACATCGTCGGCCTCTCCATGGGTGGCTTCTGCACGGTGCATTTCGGCCTGCGTACGCCGGAGCGCGCTTTGTCGCTGACAGTGGCCGGTGCTGGCTATGGCTGCGAGAAGGAGTTCGAGGAGTATTTTCGCGGTGTCTCGCTGGAAGTTGCCGATAATTTCGAGACGCAGGGCGCCAAGGAATTCGCCAAGATCTACGCTCTCGGCGCGAGCCGCGTGCAGTTCCAGAACAAGGATCCGCGCGGTTGGCAGGAATTTGCCGATCGCCTCGCGACCCATTCCGACCGCGGCGCCGCCAACACCATGCGCGGCGTACAGGCGCGACGGCCGTCGTTCTATGATCTCGAAGACCCCTTGAAGACAATGATGGTGCCGACGCTGGTCGTCGTCGGCGATGAGGACGATCACTGCCTCCAGCCCGGCATCTTCCTGAAGAAGACCATTCCGGCCTGCGGTCTCTCGGTCTTCCCCAAGACCGGCCACACGCTCAATCTCGAGGAGCCGGCGGCGTTCAACGCGCTGCTCGCCGAGTTCATCGCCCAGGTCGAGGCCGGGCGCTGGCTGCCGCGCGATCCGCGTGCGCTGCCGGGCCAGATCATGCGCACGAAGTAGTCGATGGCGAGCCAGCCTTTGATCAATGCCGATCGGCTCTGGGCCCGGCTGATGGCGCTCGCCGAGATCGGCGCGACGCCGGCCGGCGGGGTCAACCGCCAGGCGCTGAGTGACGGCGAGATCGCCGCATGGCGACGCGTCATCGGCTGGGCCCGCGAGGCGGGCTTGACGCCATCGACGGATGCTGCGGCAAACCTGTTCCTGACGCTGGCCGGCCGCGACCGCACAGCGCCGCCGCTGCTGCTCGGCAGTCATCTCGACAGCCAGCCGACCGGTGGCAAGTTTGACGGCGCAGCCGGTGTAATGGCGGCATTGGAGGCCGTCGTCTCACTGGCCGAGCAAGGTCACAAGCCCGCGCGCGACCTCATCGTCGTCGCCTGGATGAACGAGGAGGGCTCGCGCTTTGCGCCGGGCATGATGGGCTCGGAGGCTTTCACCGGCCAGCGCGATCTGGCGGCGATCCGCGCCGCGCGCGATGCGGACGGCATCAGTGTCGGCGATGCGCTCGATCGGCTGCACCAGGCGTTTCCCGATGTACCGCACATGCGGCTCGGCTTCGCGGCCCGGGCCTACCTCGAATTGCATATCGAGCAGGGACCGTTGCTGGAAGCAGCTGCGTGCACGATCGGCGTCGTCACCGGCATCCAGGGCAAGAAGACCTTTCAGGTGGTGGTCGAGGGGGCCGAGGGCCACGCTGGCACGCTGGCGCAGTCGGAAAGGCGGGATGCGCTCGCGGCTTTTGCGCGGATGGCGACCGCGCTTCATGCGGAGATCGGCACCATCGACGCCGACATCAAGTTCACCATCGGCCGGGTGACGGTCTTGCCGAACGCGCCATCGGTAGTGCCGTCGCGCGTCAGCTTCAGCATCGATCTGCGCCATCCCGACAATGCGGTGCTCGATGCAGCCGGGGCGCGCATCGAGGCTCTCTGCCGCGAGCACGTTCCGCCGTGCACGGCCATGTTGACGCCGCTTGTCGATGCGCCGTCGAACGCTTTTGACGAGCACTTGCGGGCGAGCATCGCGGAAGCCACGCGTGAGCAGGGGCATTCCGCCATGGCAATTCTCTCCGCCGCCGGTCATGATGCCCGTCATCTCGCAAAAGTCTGTCCAGCCGCGATGATCTTCATCCCGTGCCGCGACGGGGTGAGCCATGTCGAGCATGAATGGGCCGAGCCCGATCATGTCGCTGCGGGAGCGTCGGTGCTGGCGCAGGTGCTGCGCGAATTCGCACTCGCGCCTGGCGTCGAGGCGTGAGGACATCGATGCAGGATGTGGCCCCTCGGGACTACCGCGACGCGATGGCCTGTCTTGGTGCTGCCGTCAGCATCGTCACGACCGACGGCAGCGCGGGCCGTGCGGGATTCACCGCATCCGCGATCTGCAGCGTCACCGACGATCCGCCGACGCTGCTGGTCTGCATCAACCGCGGCTCCTCGGCCTATGCCAGCGTCACGCGCAACAAGGTGGTGTGTGTCAACGTGCTCTCGGCGCGGCACGAGCAACTGTCCCGCTTGTTCGGCGGCAAGGTGCCTGCCGAAGAGCGCTTTGCCGCCGCGGCGTGGTCTACCCTTGCGACCGGTGCACCGGTGCTGACCGACTGTGCCGCCGCGTTCGACTGCCGGATTGCGGATGTCGTCAATGTCGGCACGCATGATGTACTGTTCTGCCAGATCGTCGCGCTGCAAAGATCCGGCTGTACCGACAATCTGATCTATTTCGGTCGTGCCTATCACGCGGTCGGGGTGACCAATTCGGCTGAGGCAGGACCCGAATCCGCTCCTGGCCGGTCCTGACCGACGGGCGTTATCGCCGGTTGTTCCAACAGCCTCCATGTCATGGACAGAGATCGTCACCCGGGCAACGCACCCGCGGGCGGGGAGGTATTCGGCGGCCGCGTTTTGACCGTTGCTGGCTGAAACTGGCTCAATGCCTTGGAAGGCCGCGTGTGCCGATTGCGAACTTCGTACGCGCCTGTACCGCCGCGACGGAAGTCAGACCATGTTTGCGATTTTGGTTAGTTGGTTTCCACAGCCGCGCATCATAGCCCACAGTCTGAAGAGGACCGCCAAGACCAATTCGCCCCTGAAGGCAGAGACTTGCGCTGAGATGCAAGACGCCCCCGCAGCGCCATGGCTATCTGGCCCAAATGTTGCTCCAGGTGTGATGTTTCTATAAAAAAATCACACAAGGGAGTGCTCATTCCGGACGCACCGCCGATGGTGGCCTCCGTTGGCCTCACGCTCGGCGAGAAGACCGGCTGGTTCGGGGCCTTGCGCTGGCGCTATCTCGCTTCAAGCCCGCTGACGGAAGACAACGCATTCCGATCGTCCACAACCAGCATCTTCAACGGCCGTCTCGGCTATCGCGCCAACAATGGCTGGCGTATCCAGCTCGACGTGCTCAATCTCTTCGACGCCGGGGCAAACCAGATCACCTATGCCTATGGTTCTCTGCTGAAGATTGACGCGCTCTATAATCTCTGCACCTCGGCCGCGGCGCCGACCGCAGTGTGCCAGAACGGCGTGGAGGACTACGTGCTGTACCCGGTCGAGCCGCCGACGTTTCGCGTGATCGTAGCCGGAACATTCTAGGAGCGGTATGTGATGCAGCCAGAAATCGAGGATTTGCCGATGAACCCCGGTCCTGATCTCGCCGGCTTCCGGCTGCATCCGCAGCGCGGCGCGGTGTTGAGTGAGGTCCATGCCCGCCCGTTTACGCGGCTGACCGCTCCGCTCAGTGTGGTGCGCTTTGCGTTTCTCAGCCAGGGCGATGCCGCTGCCGCCGACCGGCAAAGCTTTGCCGCATTTTGCGCGGCGCATGGACTGTCCGTGCCGGTGGCCTCGGCAAAACACCATCAGGTGACGATCGGTGCCATCATGCTGCGCTGGGAGCAGCATTCCGAGTTCACGACGTTCACCTGGATATCGAGCCATGAGGGCTCTTCCGGTTCATTTGGGGCGGTGGACGAGGAGCTTGCCGCGCTGATCGGCACGCTGCCGCAAGTCGGGCAATTGCTGGTCGCGCTGAAGCTCGAGGTCGAGCAGACGTCGGCGGCGGTCGAGCGCGCCGAGCAGCTGTTCGAGAAGGGCAGCCTCGCCATGGCAACTGTCCGGAGCGGCCCAGCCGTCGTCGCTTCCGACTTCCGTGTCGACGAGCAGGGCTTTGTGCGTCTCCTGGTCTGCAACGACGGCTTGTCGCCGGGCCGTTTGGGCGCGCTGGTGCAGCGCGTACTGGAGATCGAGACCTATCGCACACTGGCGCTGCTCGGCCTGCCGGCCGCGCTCGAGCTTGGCCCGTCGGTCGATCGCATCGGGCATCGGCTGGTCGAGGTGCTCGAGGAAATGCAGGGTGCGGCGGACCTCAAGCTGAACAATCATCTTCTGACCGAGCTAACCGCGCTCGCCGCCTCGCTCGAGCGCGGCGCAGCCGGCAGCCTGTTCCGGTTCGGCGCCAGCCGGGCTTATTATGACATCGTGCAGGCACGCCTTGCGGTGATCGAAGGCGGCGAGATCGCGGGCTATCCGACCTGGTCGTCGTTTCTCGCCCGCCGGATGGCGCCGGCGATGCGGACCTGCGCTGCCCTGGCGGATCGCCAGGCCAATCTGTCGATCAAGCTTGCGCGCGCCGCCGACCTCCTGCGCACCCGCGTCGATGTCGAATTGGAGGAGCAGAACCGCGACCTCTTGCGTTCGATGAACGAGCGTACCAAGCTGCAGTTGCGGTTGCAGAGTACGGTCGAGGGCCTGTCGGTGGCGGCGATCGGCTATTATGTCGTCAGTTTGTTCGGCTATCTCGCCAAGGGCGCGCATGACGGCGGGCTGCATGTCGAGCCATCGCTGGCGACCGCGCTGTTCGTTCCGGTGGCCATTGGCGTCACCTGGATCGTCACGCACCGGATTCGCCAACGCCATTTGAAGCACGATGGCGGGACTTCCGCCGGGCATGATTGAGTTCCCTCAAGCCAGGGCTTTGCTCTTGTGCTAGGAGCGGCTGATGCTTGAGGGCTGAGGGAGGAGCCATGAGCCGATCGGATGGGACCAACATGCTTTGGCTGCAGGGCGCAAGCTGCGGCGGCTGCACCATGTCGATCCTGGAAAGCGGCGCTTCCGGCTGGTTCGACGAGCTCAGGCAATTCGGCATCAACCTGCTGTGGCATCCGTCGGTCAGCGAGGAGACCGGCGACGAGGCGGTCGAGGTGCTTCAATCCGTGCTCGACGGCAAGGTGCGGCTCGACTTGCTGTTGCTGGAAGGTTCCGTCGCCCGGGGGCCGAACGACACCGGCCGCTTTAACATGCTCGCGGGTACCAACCGTTCGGTCTATCGCTGGATGCTCGATCTCTCGCCGCTCGCCGATTATGTGATCGCGGTCGGAAGCTGCGCCGCCTATGGCGGCGTGCCCGCTGCCGGATCGAACCCGACCGATGCCGTCGGCCTGCAGTTCGAAGGGGCCGACAGCGGTGGCGCCCTCGGCACCGGCTTCCGCTCACGGCTCGGCTTGCCGGTCATCAACGTCGCGGGGTGCGCGCCGCATCCGGGCTGGATGATGGAAACCATCCTGGCACTGAAGACAAAGGATATTGCCGCCACCGACCTCGATGCCTATGGACGGCCGAAATTCGTCGCCAATCACCTTGCCCATCACGGTTGCTCGCGCAACGAGTTCTACGAGTTCAAGGCCAGCGCGGAGACGATGTCGGAGCGTGGCTGCCTTATGGAGCATCTCGGCTGCAAGGCGACGCAGGCGGTCGGCGACTGTAACCAGCGCTCCTGGAACGGCGGTGGTTCCTGCACCAAGGGCGGCTATGCTTGCATCGCCTGCACCTCGCCAGGCTTCGAGGGCGCGCAGAATTTTCTGGAGACCGCCAAGCTTGCCGGCATCCCGGTCGGGCTTCCGACTGACATGCCAAAGGCCTGGTTCGTCGCGCTCGCCGCCCTGTCGAAGTCGGCGACGCCGCGTCGCGTGCGGCTGAACGCGACCGCCGACCACGTGGTCGTGCCGCCGGGCCGCGCGACCAACAAGAGCAAGCCATGACGCGGATCACGATCGGTCCGTTCAACCGCGTTGAAGGCGATCTCGAAGTCCGCCTCGACGTCGAGAGCGGCCGGGTCATGCGCGCCGAAGTGACGGCGCCGCTCTACCGCGGCTTCGAGCAGATCCTCGAAGGAAGGCCGCCGCTGGATGCGCTGGCGCTGGCGCCTCGAATCTGCGGCATCTGTTCGGTCTCGCAGTCGGTTGCCGCTGCCGCGGCCCTGCGCGATGCCATGTCGATCGAAGTGGCGCCAAACGGTCTGCTCGCCACGAACATCGCCCATGCCGCGGAGAACGCCGCCGACCATCTAACCCATTTCTACATCTTCTTCATGCCGGACTTCGCCCGCGAAGCCTATGCCGCGCATGGCTGGCACGAGGAAGCGCGCGAGCGCTTTGCGGCGACGAGAGGCACAGCAGCGCGCGAGGCCTTGCCCGCGCGGGCGCGCCTGTTGGAGACCATGGGCATCGTCGCCGGAAAATGGCCGCACAGCCTGGCGTTCCAGCCCGGGGGCACGACGCGCGCCATCGATCTTGGCGAGCGCGTCCGGCTGCTGTCGATCGCGACGTCGTTTCGAGGCTTCCTCGAACGTGTCGTGTTCGCGGATTCGCTGGAGAACGTGCTGGCGATCGCGACCGCTGACGAGCTCGACAATTGGCGCGACGGCCGCGGTGGCGATTTCGCGCATTTCCTGCGGCTTGCCGACAGTCTGGCATTGACCGGGCTCGGCCGAGGCACCGGCCTGTTGATGAGCTATGGCGCCTATCATGGCGTCGACGGCGCGCTGTTTCCGCGCGGTCTGTTCGGCCCGCGCGCGATGGTCGAACCGCTGCCGCTGCCACAGATCACAGAGGACGTCTCGCACGCCTGGATGCAGGACTCATCCGCCGATCCGGCCCATAGCAGCACGGTCCCCGATCCCGACAAGGCTGCCGCCTACAGCTGGTGCAAGGCGCCGCGGCTGTCGGGCCAACCGATCGAGGTCGGCGCGATCGCGCGTCAGACGGTCGCCGGTCAGGCGCTCATCACCGATCTGGTTGCGCGTGACGGCACAAATGTGCGCAGCCGCGTGATCGCGCGCCTGATCGAGACTGCGCGCATCGCGCTGACCATGGAGCAGTGGACGCGCGCGCTTCGCTTGTCGGAGCCGTTCTGCATCAATTCGCGCGACATCCCTGACGGTAACTATGTCGGGTTGGTCGAGGCGGCACGCGGCAGCCTCGGGCACTGGATGGCCGTTCGCGACGGCAGGATCGAGCGCTACCAGATCATCGCACCAACCACCTGGAATTTCTCACCTCGCGATTCCTTCGACGTTGGCGGCCCGCTGGAGCAGGCGCTGGTCGGCACCGATGTCGGCGATGCCGGCCCGCGCGCGGTTGCGATTCAGCACATCGTGCGCTCGTTCGATCCCTGCATGGTGTGCACCGCGCATTGACCGGAAACTTCGTTGCCGCCTGCAAATCGAATTGTTTCCGCTTCTCGTGCATTCAGTGTCCTCGCATGCCGGTCACAAGAGTGCTTCAGACACTCAACATTTTGGAATCTCTCCACTTTTGAATCCTTCCAGGCCGTTGGCCTGCTTCTTGCTGTCCTTGGCGTCATTGAAAAGTCAAAGCCGAGGATGGGAGGATTCATGGGCGCGGCGACGGAGACGTTTTACAGCGTGATCAGGCGGCAAGGGATCACGCGTCGAAGCTTCCACAAATTCTGCAGCCTGACGGCCACGAGCCTTGGTCTCGGCCCGCTGGCAGCGAGCCGCATCGCCAACGCGCTCGAGACCAAGCCGCGCGTGCCAGTGATCTGGATGCACGGCCTCGAATGCACCTGCTGTTCGGAGAGCTTCATTCGGTCCGCGCATCCGCTGGTCAAGGATGCCGTGCTGTCGATGATCTCGCTCGACTACGACGACACCATCATGGCGGCCGCCGGTCATCAGGCCGAAGCGATTCTCGAGGAGACACGCACCAAGTACAAGGGCCAGTACATCCTCGCAGTGGAAGGCAATCCGCCGCTGAACGAGGGCGGCATGTTCTGCATCGACGGCGGCAAGCCGTTCGTCGAGAAGCTGAAGATGATGGCCGAGGACGCGATGGCGATCATCGCCTGGGGCGCCTGCGCCTCCTGGGGCTGCGTGCAGGCGGCCAAGCCCAATCCGACCCAGGCGACGCCGATCGACAAGGTGATCACCAACAAGCCGATCATCAAGGTGCCGGGATGCCCCCCGATCGCCGAGGTGATGACCGGCGTCGTCACCTTCATCACCACCTTCGGCAAGCTGCCCGAGCTCGATCGCCAGGGGCGGCCGAAGATGTTCTACTCGCAGCGCATCCACGACAAATGCTACCGGCGGCCGCATTTCGACGCCGGCCAATTCGTCGAGGAATGGGACGACGAGGCCGCGCGCAAGGGCTATTGCCTCTACAAGATGGGATGCAAGGGCCCGACCACCTACAACGCCTGCTCGACCGTGCGCTGGAACGGCGGCGTGTCGTTCCCGATCCAGTCGGGTCACGGCTGCATCGGCTGCTCGGAGGACGGCTTCTGGGACAAGGGCTCGTTCTACGATCGTCTCACCAACATCAAGCAGTTCGGCATCGAGAAGAACGCCGATCAGATCGGCATGGTGGCGGCCGGCGCCGTCGGTGCGGCGGTGGCCGCGCATGCTGCGGTGACCGCGGTAAAGCGACTCGCGTCGAAGCGCGAAGACACCAAGCAAGATCATTAATCGATTTCAGGAAGCACAAACGATGGGCATCCAGACACCTAACGGATTCAAGCTCGACAATTCCGGCAAGCGCGTGGTCGTCGATCCGCTCACCCGGATCGAAGGTCACCTGCGCGTCGAGGTCAATGTCGACGCCGACAACGTCATCCGCAACGCGGTCTCCACCGGCACGATGTGGCGCGGCATCGAGACCATCCTGAAGGGCCGCGATCCGCGTGACGCCTGGGCGTTCACCGAGCGGATCTGCGGCGTCTGCACGGGAACGCACGCGCTCACCTCGGTGCGTGCGGTCGAGAACGCGCTCTCCATCACCATTCCGGACAACGCCAACTCGATCCGCAACATCATGCAGCTCTGCCTGCAGGTGCACGATCACCTCGTGCACTTCTACCACCTGCATGCGCTGGACTGGGTCGACATCGTCTCGGCGCTCAAGGCCGATCCGAAGGCGACGTCGGTGCTGGCACAGTCGATCTCGTCCTGGCCCTTGTCCTCGCCCGGCTATTTCAAGGACCTGCAGATCCGGCTGACCAAGTTCGTCGAGTCCGGCCAGCTAGGTCCGTTCAAGAACGGCTATTGGGGTCATGCCGCCTATAAGCTGCCGCCGGAAGCCAATCTGATGGCGGTCGCGCACTATCTCGAGGCGCTCGATTTCCAGAAGGAGATCGTGAAGGTTCACACCATCTACGGCGGCAAGAACCCGCATCCGAACTGGCTGGTCGGTGGCGTGCCCTGCGCCATCAATGTCGACGGCACCGGTGCGGTCGGCGCCATCAACATGGAGCGGCTCAACCTCGTCTCCTCGATCATCGATCGCTGCATCGAATTCACCGAGAAGGTGTATTTGCCCGATGTCGTCGCGATCGGCTCGTTCTACAAGGACTGGCTCTATGGCGGCGGCCTGTCCGGCAAGAGCGTGATGTCCTATGGCGACATCCCCGAGACCGCCAACGACTATTCGGCGAAGAGCCTGAAGCTGCCGCGCGGCGTGATCCTCAACGGCAATCTCAACGAGGTGCTGCCGATCGATCACGGCGATCCCGAGCAGATCCAGGAGTTCGTCACGCACTCCTGGTACAAGTACCCCGACGAGTCCAAGGGACTGCATCCCTGGGACGGCGTCACCGAGCCGAACTACGTGCTCGGCCCCAACGCCAAGGGCACCAAGACCGACATCAAGGAACTCGACGAGGGCGGCAAGTATTCCTGGATCAAGGCGCCGCGCTGGCGCGGCAACGCCGTCGAGGTCGGGCCGCTGGCCCGCTACATCATCGGCTACGCCCAGAACAAGGCCGAGTTCAAGGAGCCGACCGAGAAGCTGCTCAAGACGCTCGGCCTGCCGGTGTCCGCCCTGTTCTCCACGCTCGGGCGCACCGCGGCGCGCGCGCTGGAATGCGAATGGGCCGCGCACCAGATGCGCTACTTCCAGGACAAGCTGGTGGCGCGCATCAAGGCCGGCGACAGCTCCACCGCCAATGTCGAGAAGTGGAAGCCGGAGAGCTGGCCGAAGGAAGCCAAGGGCTACGGCTTCACCGAGGCGCCGCGCGGCGCGCTCGCGCACTGGATCAAGATCAAGGAGACCAAGATCGACAATTACCAGTGTGTGGTGCCGACCACCTGGAACGGCTCACCGCGGGATCCCAAGGGCAATATCGGCGCCTTCGAGGCCTCGCTGATGGATACGCCGATGGCGAATCCGGAGCAGCCGCTCGAGATCCTGCGCACCATCCACTCCTTCGATCCGTGCCTGGCTTGCTCGACCCATGTGATGAGCCCGGACGGCCAGGAGATGGCGACCGTCAAGGTCAGATAGGGAGGGGAAACCATGATGGATGCAGTTGCTCCGACCTCCGAAGCCAAGCCGGACCTGACGGCGATCGCCGCCGACGCTGCCGGAGAACAGGCGGTGGGACGGCCTACCGTGTACGTCTACGAGGCGCCGGTGCGGATCTGCCACTGGGTGAACGCGGTCTCGATTCTTGTCCTGATGGTGACCGGCTATCTGATCGGGACGCCATTGCCGACGGTCGCGGGCGAAGCCTCCGACAACTTCGTGATGGGCTATATCCGCTTTGCCCATTTCGCGGCGGGCCAGGTGCTGGCGGTGTTCTTCCTCGCCCGCATCCTGTGGGCCTTCGTCGGCAACCATCATTCGCGGCAGATCTTCTACATTCCCGTGCATCGTAAGCAGTTCTGGAAGGAGGTCCTGCACGAGATCCGCTGGTACGCATTCCTTGAGCGCGAGCCGAAGATGTATGTCGGCCACAATCCGCTGGCGCAAACCGCGATGTTCACGGGCTTCACGCTGTTCGTGGCGTTCATGATCGTCACCGGCTTTGCGCTCTATTCGGAGGGCACCGGGATCGACAGCTGGCAGCACAGGCTGTTCGGCTGGGTGTTCGCGATCTGGCCGAACAGCCAGGACGTGCACACCTGGCATCATCTCGGCATGTGGGCGTTGGTGATGTTCGTGCTGGTGCACATCTACGCCGCGATCCGCGAAGACATCATGTCGCGCCAGAGCATCATCTCCTCGATGATCTCGGGCGAGCGGCAGTTCCGCGACTGAAAAGAGAAGTGAGATCGATGCCGACATCCTCGCAAGAAAGCCGCGTCCTGGTGCTCGGCATCGGCAACATCCTGTGGGCCGACGAAGGCTTTGGCGTGCGCGCGGTGGAGGAATTCCACCGCCGCTACGCCGTGCCCGACAACGTCACCATCCTCGACGGCGGCACCCAGGGGCTTTACCTCGTGAACTATCTCGAGGAGGCCGACTGCCTGATCGTGTTCGACGCGATCGATTACGGGCTCGAGCCGGGGCGCTTGAAGCTCGTGCGCGACGATGAGGTGCCGCGCTTCACCGGCGCCAAGAAGATGAGCCTGCACCAGACCGGCTTCCAGGAGGTGATCTCCGCGGCCGACCTGCTCGGCCGCTGTCCGAAGCATCTGGCATTGATCGGCTGCCAGCCGCTCGACCTGGAGGATTGGGGCGGGCCGCTGACGCAGCCGGTGCGTGACCAGATCGCGCCCGCGATCGCGCTCGCCTGTGAGGTGCTGGCCGGGTGGGGCGTTGCGGTGACGCCGCGCAGCGAGCCGTTGCCCGCCTCCGAGCGCCTGCTCGCCAACGACATCGATCATCTCAGCTACGAGATGCGGCCGGCCTGACCACTTCCGGAGAATATCGCGATGTGTCTCGGCCTGCCGATGACGATTGTCGAGACGGATGGTGTCTCCGCGCTGTGCGAATTCCGCGGCGAGCAGCGTCGCGTCTCCATGCTGCTGCTGTCCGATCCTCCTGTCGGCGCCAAGGTGCTGGTCTATATCGACACCGCGGTCCGGCTGCTCGATGAAGTGGAGGCGCGCCTGATCGCGGATGCAATCGAAGGTCTCGGCGCGGCCCTCAACGGCGAGGATTGCGACCGCTTCTTCGCCGACCTCATCGACCGTGAGCCGCAGCTTCCCGAGCACCTTCGGCTCGGCTAGAGCATTTTCGGTTCTGATTGAATCAGAACCGAAGCTCTAGATTCTTGTTTTGACGCGTTTTCTTCACGCGAACCGGTGT
>NZ_LFJB01000084.1:0-118339 GCF_006658625.1 Bradyrhizobium sp. UNPF46 | reverse complement strand
GAGGAGAGCACGAAGGACACCGTTAAAACCATTCGCGCAGGGAAGGCCGGGCGACCGGCAACACCTGTGGTCCACCCCGTGTGCATTTCTATCGCGCACGGATCTCGGGTGCCAGCCGGCGCCCGGCCTTCCCTGCGCCCTTGTCTCTTTGGGCGCGGCACATGAAGCAAAACTCGGGCGAGATGCGTCGCGAGAAGGCGAACGCGCGTCTGCTGTTTGAAATGTGAGTTGGAGCGCAATGGCCCCGCCAACTGCTCCGTCATTGCGAGCGCAAAACCATGACCGTCACCCTGAGGTGCGCGCTCAGGGGCGCATCGCGCCACTGAGCAAGCCTCGAAGGGCGACGGCCCGGCTCTCGCAGCGGGGCCGTTCATCCTTCGAGGCTCCCGGCGCGATGCCTTGCATCGCGCCACTCGCACCTCAGGATGACGGACGGCAGAAACTACCGCATCATCATCCGCGCGATCGCTTCGCCAATCACCACCGTCGTGAAATGCGTGTTGGCGCGGCAGTCGGACGGCATGATCGAGGCGTCGGCGACGCGCAAGGCCGCGATGCCCTTCACGGTGCCATCGGGGTTGACCACGCCATCGGCATCATTGGCGCCGCTCATGCGGCAGCTGCCGGCGGCGTGCTGGATGTCGCCGGTCTCACGGCGCAGCACCGCGTCGAGCTCGTGATCCGGCAGCGCGGCGGCCTGCGGCAGCGTCAAATCCGTGTCGGCGAGTCTGATCCAGTCGGCGATGCCGGAGAGCGCCGGCTGCGACGTGATCACCGCGAGCCGCCTCACCGCATCGATCATGCGCAGCATGTCGCGGGGATCGGCCAGCATGTTCTCCTCGACGACGGGATCGATGGTGGGATCGGCCGAGGCCAGCTTGAGCGTGCCGCGCGAGTACGCGTTGAACAGACCCGCGCCGATCGCACCCGGCACGCCGATGCCGCGATGGTTGAACGCGATCAGGATCATGTCGCGCTTGCCGCCATCGGCAAGGCCCGAGGAATAGGTCACGCAGCAATTGGTGTGGCGGGTGTCGGGATCGGTCGGCCGCAGATTTTCGTGGAGCTGGATCGTGGCGCGAAACAGCGGATGGTCGAAATAGTGGCGGCCGACCGGCAAATCGCGCGCGACCGCGATCCCCATCGCCTTCAGCTCCTCGGCCGGGCCGACGCCCGAGCGCAGCAGGATCGCCGGACTGTGGATCGCGCCGGCGCAGAGCACGACCTGGCGCGCGCTGATCTCGTGAGTGCCCTGCCCTTCGATGTGAACGCGGACGCCGGTGGCGCGGCCGTCGCCGATCAGCACGCGATCGACCAGCGCGTGGCCCCGGATCTCCAGATTGGCGCGGCCGCGCGCGGGCTCCAGATAGCCCTCATTGGTGCTGATGCGGCGCAGGTCGCGGCTGTTGATGGGATAGCAGGCAACGCCCTCGCCGTCGGGGCCGTTGAGATCGGCGCACCAGGGATAGCCGCTCGCCAGCGCCGCATCGCGCAAACCGCGGTCGATCGGGCCCCATGTCTCCGGCGGCGCGCGATAGACCGGCAGCGGCCCGCCGCTTCCGTGGCCCTCGGCATCGCCGAACTCGAAATCGTCCTCGATCACGGAGAACAGCGGCATCACCTCCTTCGCCGACCAGCCGGTGCAGCCATTGGCCGCCCATTCGTCGAAGGCATCGGCGACGCCGCGGATCGCGATCTGCCCGTTCATCATCGAGGAGCCGCCGAGTCCCTTGCCGCGCCAGTAGAAGCGCGGCTCCTGCCCGGCCACCCGGCGCGACAACAGATCAGGCCACTGCCATTTCTCCTGGTACTCGCGCTTGTGGATGATCGGGATCGGGTTCGGCGTCCTCACCTCCCAGGGCGCCTCATCGGCGCGCCAGTCGCGGCCGGCTTCGAGCAACAGCACGCGCCGTGCGGGATCCTCGGACAACCGCGCCGCAACCGCAGCGCCGGCTGAGCCGCCGCCGACAACAATGACATCGTACATCGCGTTATTTCTCGACGTTCCAGAACACGGGGATGGCGGACGGTATCAGACCGCGCAAGGTGGCGCGATAGGCCGCGGGCTGCGCAAATTGTCCCCACGGGATCGCGGGGGCCTGATCGTACATCACGCTCTGGATCTGCCCGGCGATTTTCTTGCGGTCCTCCTCGGCCGGCGCCTTGGCGAAAGCTTCCATCAAAGGCGTGATGCGTGGATCGCACTGCCAGCCGGTGAAATCGGCGCAGTTGAACGCGACCATGACGTTGGTCAGCGGCGAGCCGAGATCGAAACCGCCGGCGTGAACGCCATAGACGCTCCAGCCCTCCTTCTTGGCGCGGCGCGCCAGCACGCTCGCCCAATCCATCACCTGCAGATCGACGTTGAAGCCGGCGGCCTTCAGCCGCTCCGCCAGCACCTGCGCCGAGACGCGGGGGGCTTCGAGATCGTTGGCCTCCATCACGACGACGGGCTCGCCGGCATATTTGGTCGCCTTCAGCGCGGCCTTGGCCGCCTCGATCGAGGGCTTGGCGGCGGCTTCCGTGCCGGCCTTGCTCTCATAGGTCGTGCCGCAGGTGAAGAAGGTAGCGCAAGGCGTCGCGTATTTCGCATCGAGGCCGAGGGCATCCAGCACCTCGCGCTGATCGACCAGCTTCCACAGCACGCGGCGGATCTCGGGATCGTCGAACGGCTTCGACGCGGCGTTGAGGCGATAGGCGCCGGCGAACATGTTGCCACCGGTGAAATTGACGAGCTTGACGCGGGAGTTCTTCTCCAACTGCGGCAGCAGGTCGAACGGCGCATATTGCATGAAGTCGACCTCGCCGGCCTGGAGCGCGGACGCCGCGGTCGCACCATCTGGGATGACGCGGATCTCGAGCGCATCGACGTTGACGCGCTTGCCGCCGGCGAGGAAGTCGGCGGGCTCGGGGCGCGGCAGATAGTCGGCGAACTTCTTCAGGATCATGCGATCGCCGGTGCGGTGATCGGCCTTGCTGTAGACGAACGGGCCGGAGCCGATGATCTCGGTGATGCGCTGGTCGCCGGGTGTTTTCGCGATGCGCTCGGGCATCATGAAGGCGACCGGGCTGACGGGATTGCCAAGCGCGTCGATGACGAGGCCGGAGGGCTCCTTCAACGTCAGCACGAAGGTCTTCGCATCGGTCGGCTCGAGCGAGGCCGTGATCGCAAAGATGCGGCGGCCCAGCGCGCTGCGGGTGCCCCAGCGACGCAGCGACGCCACGCAATCGGCCGCAGTGACCGGCTGACCGTCATGCCATTTCAGGCCGTCGCGCAGCGTGAACGTGTAGGTCAAACCGTCCGCGGAGACCTTCCAGTCCTGCACCATCTGCGGCTTGATGTCGCCCTTGGAGTCTTTCGCGAACAGCGTGTCGAACACCATGTAGCCGAACGTGCGCGAAATATAGGCCGTGGAGAAATGCGGATCGAGCGTGACGATTTCCGCCTCGAGCACCGCGACGAGATTGCCCGCGGCATGCGCTGGCGCCGCGACAATCGCGAGGCCGAGCAACGCCGGATGGAACGTCCTGAGTTTGAACATTGGTTTCTTCTTGCCTTGGCGAAACGGTTACGGTCGCCAGCAAAAAGCAATGTTCGTGCCCATACCGCGAAGCTACGTATGCGCTCACGACTATCAGCCGCGCGTTTGCACGATGCAGGTCAAAGCGCGCTGTTACCACCTCTCGTCATTGCAAGCGCAGCGAAGCAATCCAGAGTCTATCTGCGGCGGCAGTCTGGATCGCTTGACTGCGCTTGCAATGACGGAGGAGAACCGAATGGAGTCACGCTCTCTCGTGCCCCGGACGCGGCGCAGCGTCCCCGGCGATGCGAAGTATCGTCCGGTGCGGTGCGCTGCAGAGCCGGGGCCCATCTCGCCGCGTGCTCTGCCGACGCTGGGTCCCGGCTCTGCGCAGCAGCGTTTCACGCTGCAGCGCGTCCGGGACAAGAGAGCCCCTACCCGATCACTCGCCCGAACTTGTTCGACTTCGGGAAACCCTTCGGCGGCAGACGGCCGGCGTCGGCGCGGGTGCCCTTCCACTCGCTGAGCTCCTTCATGGTCGCGGAGAATTCGCGGCCCGCGGAGTCCTTCCAGGTCAGGCCGGCCTTGGCCTCGAACACGGCAATGTCGGAGAGGCCGCCGTCCTTGTACTTCTGCAGGCGCACGCCGCGGCCGCGCGCCATCTCCGGCACCTGGTCGAGCGGGAAGATCAGCATCTTGCGGTTCTCGCCGATGACCGCGACGGTATCCCCCAGCACTTCGGTGATCGCGCGCGCCTCGTTCGGCATGTCGACGTTGAGGACCTGCTTGCCCTTCTTGGTGGTGCCGACGCAATCGTCCTCGTTGACGACGAAACCCTGGCCCTCGTGGCTGGCGACCAGGAATTTGCGTCCGCCCTTGTTGACGAACAGCGCGACGGGCGCGGCCTCCTGCTCGAGGTCGATGAACAGGCGGATCGGCTCGCCGTGACCGCGTCCGCCCGGCAGCTTGGCGACGTCGAGCGTGTAGAACTTGCCGTTGGTGGCGAACAGCAAAAGCTTCGATGTCGTCTCGGCGAAGAACGCAAAGCCGAGCTTGTCGTCCTGCTTGAAGGCCAGCCCCGAGAGGTCCTCGACGTGCCCCTTCATGGTGCGGATCCAGCCCTTGTCGGAGACCACGACCGTCACCGGCTCTCGCTCGACGAGGGCTTCCTCCATCGCGGCGAGATCGTGCTCGGGCGCGTCCGCGAAGGTGGTGCGGCGCTTGCCGAGCGGCGTCTTCGGCCCGAACATGTCGCGGACCTTGCCGACCTGCTCGCCGACCTTCTTCCACTGCTCGGCTTCGGAGGCGAGCACCGCGTTGATGCCCTTGAGCTCGGCGCGGAGGTTCTTGTCCTCGGTGCGGATCTCCATTTCCTCGAGCTTGCGCAGGCTGCGCAGCCGCATGTTGAGGATCGCTTCGGCCTGCACCTCGGTGAGCTTGAACGCCGCCATCAAGGCCGGCTTCGGCTCATCCTCGGTGCGGATGATCTTGATGACCTTGTCGATGTTCAGATAGGCGATCAGGAAGCCGCCGAGCACTTCCAACCGGTGCTCGATCTGCGCCTTGCGGTAGTTGCTGCGGCGGATCAGCACGTCGCGCAGATGGTCGAGCCATTCGCGCAGGCACTCCGCCAGCCCCACCACCTTGGGGACGCGGCCCTTGATCAGCACGTTGAGGTTCAGCGGAATCTTGTTCTCGAGCTCGGTGAGGCGGAACAGCGATTCCATCATCAGCGCGGGATCGACGTTCTTCGACTTCGGCTCGATCACGATGCGGACGTCTTCGGCCGACTCGTCCCTGATGTCGCCGACCAGCGGCAGCTTCTTCTGGTCGAGCAGCTCGGCGACCTTCTCGATCAGCCGCGACTTCTGCACCAGGAAGGGAATCTCGGTGACGACGACGACCCAGGTGCCGCGCGCGCCCTCCTCCTGCGTCCACCGCGCACGGACGCGGAACGAGCCGCGGCCGGTGGTGTAGGCTTCGGCGATCGCCTGCTTGGAATCGACGCAGATGCCGCCGGTCGGGAAATCGGGCCCCTTCACCCACCGCATCAGCGCCTTGGACTTGGCGTCGGGCTTCTCGATCAGATGCAGCGCGGCCTCGCAAAGCTCGGCGGCATTGTGCGGCGGGATCGAGGTCGCCATGCCGACGGCGATGCCCTGCGCGCCGTTGGCGAGCAGGTTCGGGAAGCCGCCGGGCAGCACGACCGGCTCCTTCGACTGGCCGTCGTAATTGGGGCGGAACTCGACGCCGTCCTCGTCGATGCCTTCGAGCAGGAGGCGCGCGACATCGGTCATGCGCGCTTCGGTGTAGCGGTAGGCGGCGGGATTATCGCCGTCGATATTGCCGAAATTGCCCTGGCCGTCGACCAGCGGGTAGCGCGAGGAGAAGTCCTGCGCGAGGCGGACCATGGCGTCGTAGATGGCCTGGTCGCCGTGCGGATGGAACGAACCCATCACGTCGCCGACGATCTTGGCGGACTTCTTGAACGCCGTGCCGGGGTCGAGCCTGAGCAGGCGCATGCCGTAGAGGATGCGCCGGTGGACCGGCTTCAGGCCGTCGCGCGCGTCGGGCAGCGCGCGGTGCATGATGGTGGAGAGCGCATAGGCGAGGTAGCGCTCTTCCAGCGCCTCCTGCAGCCGGACCTCGTGAATTTCGGCCGGTTCTTCCGGCGGAACGATTCGTTTTCCCATGCCGCCCGGTTAAACCGTGGAAGGAAATCGGGCAAGGATGGATTGGTTCCCGGGGGCGGCCTATTGGCCGGCCCAGCCGGCCGTCACAGTCGGGGTCTGGGCCTGGCTAGGTGCCGGCGCATTGGTCAGGCAACGCCGGGCGGCCTCGATTTCGGCCTCCGTCGCGCCCTTCGACCGGGCCCATGTCTCTGCGGCTGCAGCGGAATATTTGGCCACATAGTACCGCACGACGGTGCACGAGGCGCGCCGGAACACGCCCGGCTGCGGCTCTCCGGCCATGGCATCAGGCGCGAACGCAAGCAGCGCCGCGGACAAGGCGAATCCCCTGATCAACATTTAGGCTGTCCCCGTTGTGGAACCTCAGGGCGAACTCGACCACCCCGATTTCGTTCCGGGGAACCTCATGTGAAGGAGCAAGGCAGAGTCCCGCTTCGCTCATGGCGCGGAGATGGCCGCCCTCGCCTGCTGCCGGGTCAGGGCGTTGATGAAGCCTGCCCGCGCGTCGGAATGGCCCTGCCCGCGCGGCTCCAGCACGTGGCGCTGCAGGAAGAGGCCCGTCAGCTGAAAGCCATCCTGCAGATCCTGGTCCGTGAGCTCGCTGGCGGTCTCGCCATGACGCAGGAAAGGCGGCAGCCGCAGCAGCCGGTCGCGCCACGGCTCGCCGGCGCCACGCGACACCGCTCCGCCGGATTTCGGCGAGACATAGATGAGGTCGGTGGTCTCGCCGGTCACCGCGCAATTCTCCAGCGCCAGGCCGAAACCGAGTTCGGCCAGCATCGCCAGCTCGAAATGGATGAGGTGGACGGCAGCGCTGCCGATGTCGTCGAAATCATCCAGCGAATGCTCGAGCAGCGCAAAAATCTCCTCGTGCGGATCGCGTTCCGGCAGCAGCCGCGCGACCGAGGCGAGATGGGTGACGCCGTAGACCCCATGGGACGATCCCAGCAGCGTGGCCGCGCGCAGCTTCAGCCCCTCGATGGCATAGGTGCCGAGATGCTCGTCGAGCCGCGCCCGCCACACCGCGCTGACGCTGTTGCCCGGCTGCAGCAGCGGCCGCAGCCGCGAGCTGGCACCGCCGCGCACGAGACCGAGATGCCGGCCGTGCGCGCGGGTCAGGAGCTCGACAATGGCGCTGCTTTCGCCATGCCGCCGCACGCCCAGCACGATGCCTTCGTCGGTCCATTCCATGTGGATAGATTACAGGATTCCAGCGAGGAGCGCAGCGCTCTCGTCACCGTCATTCCGGGGCGCCTCGAGGAGGCGAACCCGGAATGACGCTAGGCGTTGAACCAGCCCTGCGCGTCGCCGCTGAAGGAGAAATACAGGCCCATCGTCGTCAGCGCGCAGGACACGATCTCGATGGCGCTGTCGAGCTCCAAGCCCTTCTCGCCGATGATCTGGCCGAGCGATATCACCGACAGCACGAGCGCTGCCGCCAGCACCCAGCGCGGCCAGTTCTTGCGCCCATGCGCGGCGAGCCGGACGAAATAGACCAGCAGCAGAATCATGCCGCCGGCGAGCAAGGTCGCCGTCATGATCATCTGCTCGGTCATCTCGGCATTGGGCGTGCGGTCCTGCACCGCGACCGAGACGGCATCCAGCATCAACGATGCATAGAGCAGCGCTTCGAAGCGCCGGACGTTGGTGGGCACGCTCATCGGATACCGATCTGTTCTTGGTTATTCTCTCGGAAAGTCCAGGCCCATCTCGCGGTAGCGATCGGGATCGTCGCCCCAGTTCTCGCGCACCTTGACGAACAGGAACAGATGCACCGGCACGTCCAGGATCTGCATCAGCTCCTTGCGCGAGTCCGCGCCGATCGACTTGATGGTGGCGCCGCCCTTGCCGAGCACGATCTTGCGCTGGCTTTCGCGCTCCACGAAAATCGTCTGCTCGATGCGCACCGACTTGTCCTTGCGCTCCTCCCACTTGTCGGTCTCGACCGTGGACTGGTAGGGCAATTCCTGGTGCAGCTTCTGATAGATTTTTTCGCGCGTGATCTCGGCCGCCAGCTGCCGCATCGGCGCGTCGGACATCTGGTCCTCAGGGTAAAGGAACGGACCCGGCGGCACCATCTCGGAGAGAGTCTTGCGGAGGTCGTCGACGCCGTCGCCCGAGATCGCCGCGATCATGAAGGTGCGCGCGAACTTCATGCGCTCGTTGGCAGCCTGCGCCAGCGCCAGCAGCTTCTCGCGCTGGACCAGATCGACCTTGTTGATGACGAGAATCTTCTCGTGGTTGACGCTGGCCGCCTTGGTGAGGATTGCCTCGGCCTCCTCGTCGATCCCGGTCTTGGCGTCGAGCAGCACGCAGACGAGATCGGCGTCATGCGCCCCACTCCAGGCGGTCGAAACCATGGCGCGGTCGAGCCGGCGCTTGGGCAGGAAGATGCCGGGCGTGTCGACCAGAATGATCTGTGCGTTGTTCTCGATGACGATGCCGCGGATCAGCGCGCGCGTGGTCTGCACCTTGCGCGAGACGATCGTGACCTTGGCCCCGACCAGCGCGTTGACCAGCGTGGACTTGCCGACATTCGGCGCGCCGATCAGCGCAACGAAACCGCAGCGCGTCGCAGGGGGCGTCTCGCCGCTTGCTTCAGCCGTCATTGCTGCCGCCAACACCTTCTCGCTCGATCATCACTGAAGCTGCCACCTTCTCTGCCGCGCGCTTGCTGCCGCCGATGCCTTCGGCCGGCGCGAGCCCCGGCAGGTCCACCGCGACGCGGAATTGCGGATCATGATGCGGGCCGGTGCGCTCGACCTCGCGGTAAACCGGCGTCGGCAGCCCCTTCCCCTGCGCCCATTCCTGCAGCACGGTCTTGGGGTCGCGCAAGGGACGGCGCGGCTTGTGCATGCGCTCGGTCCAGTTGCGCTTGACGAATTCGGACGCCGCCGCGTAGCCGCCGTCGAGGAAGACGGCGCCGATCACGGCCTCGCAGATATCGCCGAGAATGGACTTGCGCAGGCGCGCGTCGGCGCTGGAGCCGACCGAGCCGAGCTTGATGTCGTCGAGCAGACCGAGCGACTTGGCGACGTCGGCGCAGCTCTCCTTGCGCACGAGCTCGGCAAGTCGCTTGGACAGCTCGCCCTCGTCGGCGTTGGGGAACGCATGATAGAGCATGTCGGAGACGACGAGCCCGAGCACGTGGTCGCCGAGGAATTCCAGCCGTTGATAGCTGTCGCCGCGCTTGCGCCCGGACTTCAGCGCCGAGACATGGGTGATTGCCTGCATCAGCATGTTCGGGTCGGCGAATTTGTGGCCGATGCGCGCCTCGAGAGCCGCGTTGGCATCGGTGCCCTTGGTCTTGCTGCTCCGCGTCCGCTTCTTCTTCGCGGGCGCCTTGCCTGCAGCAGCCCTGGTCGCAGCTTCGCCGTCGAGGCCCGCTTGTGCCTCGATCGGTTCGGCCGCGATGTCCTTGGCTTCGTCTTTCATCGGACGATTTTGAAGAAGCGATTCCAGCGCACCGCCCACGGCCAGCGCCAGAACATCCAGGCGTGCTCGCCTTCGCCGATGGAGAAGAAGATCATCTGGGCGCGGCCGATCAGATTCTCCTGCGGGACATAGCCGACCTGGCCGAGAAAGCGGCTGTCGGTGGAGTTGTCGCGGTTGTCCCCCATCATGAAGAAATGGCCTGATGGGACTGTGTAGACGTTGGTGTTGTCCACATAGCCGTTGTCGGCGCAATCGAGCGTCTCATAGGACACGCCGTTCGGCAGCGTTTCCTTCCAGCGCTTCACCCGGGAGATGCCGCCGCCTTCCGAGCCGCACGGCTCCTCGCCGACATATTCGCTCATCCGCTGCCGCTCGACCGGCGTGTCGTTGATGTAGAGCAGCCCGTCCCGCATCTGGATGCGGTCGCCGGGAAGACCGATCACGCGCTTGATGTAGTCGGTGGAATCGTCCTTCGGCAGCCGAAACACGACGATGTCGCCGCGCTGCGGGTCCGAGCCCCAGATCCGCCCGGAGAACAGCGGCGGCGAGAACGGAATCGAATAGTGGCTGTAGCCGTAGGAATATTTCGAGACGAACAGATAGTCGCCGACCAGCAGCGTCGCCTTCATCGAGCCGGACGGGATGTTGAAAGGCTGGAACAGGAAGGTGCGGATCACCAGCGCGATCAGGAGAGCGTGGATCACGACCCGGATCGTTTCGCCGACGCCGCTCTCAGTTTTCGTTCCCGAAGTCACGCTCATTGCTCTCTCAATTCCGGCCGGCGATCACAGAGCGCCCTCCTCCAGCGAACGGCCCACCGGTTCGCGGCGCAAGGAGATTGTCCTGATTCTGACAGTGAGGGCCAATTCCGGCGTAAAGCCGAATTCGCCCAGGCTGATTTGCGTCCGCGGACTTTTAGACGGTTGTCGGAGGCCACGCAATCAAGGATCGCATCAAAATTGGATAAGGCATTGATTTATAATCGATAATCATGAAATATCCGAGACCCCGTCAGGGTTTAGGCAGCGGGACGGCGGAAATGATGACGAAGGCCTGCGCCAGCGGCCAGTCGTCGGTGATCGAAAGGTCGATCCTGGCCTCGAACCCCTCAGGTGTCAGGGCCTGAAGCCGGGCCAGGGCGCCGCCAGTCAGTTGCATGGTCGGCCGCCCGCCCGGCAGGTTGACCACCCCCATGTCGCGCCACCAGACGCCGCGCCTGATGCCGGTGCCGAGCGCCTTGGAGCAGGCCTCCTTGGCGGCGAAGCGCTTGGCGTAGGTCGCAACCACCATCTTCTCGTTCTTGGCGCGGCGCTCCGCCTTGGCCCGCTCGGCCGCGGTGAAGATGCGGTCGAGGAAGCGCTCGCCGTGACGCTCGATCACCTTGGCAACGCGGGTGATGTCGATCAGGTCGGAGCCGATGCCGATGATCATGCCCGGCTCCGACCGCGGTCCATCGCCGCGCGCATGCTGCGCACCGTCTCGGCCAGCCCGACGAACAGCGCTTCGCCGATCATGTAATAGCCGATGTTGAGCTCCATGATCTCGGGCAGTGCCGCGATCGTCTCCGCCGTCGCATAGTCGAGCCCGTGCCCGGCATGGACCTCCAGCCCGGCCGCCCTGGCCAGCTTCACCCCCGCCACGATCCGCTTCCACTCGGCCTCGGCTTTCTCGGTGTGGCCGTCGGTGACGGCGTCGCACCAGGCGCCAGTGTGGATCTCGATCACGGGCGCGCGCAGCCGCGCCGCCATCTCGATCTGGGCGGGATCGGCTGCGATGAACAGCGAGACCCGAATACCGGCATCGCTCAGCCGCGCAATATAGGGCGCGAGCGCATTGTGCTGGCCGACGACGTCCAACCCGCCTTCGGTGGTCACCTCCTGCCGACGCTCCGGCACCAGGCACACAGCGTGCGGCTTGGTGGCGAGCGAGATGCGCATCATGTCGTCGGTCGCCGCCATCTCGAAATTGAGCGGCTTGGAGATCTCAGCCTTCAGCCGCGCCATGTCCTCGTCGCGGATGTGCCGGCGATCCTCGCGCAAATGGGCGGTGATGCCGTCGGCACCCGCTTCGATCGCCAGCAGCGCTGCGCGCACCGGATCGGGATGGCGACCGCCGCGCGCGTTACGCACGGTTGCGACGTGATCGATATTGACGCCGAGGCGAAGCGGAATTGCGGGCATTCTAGAACTCTCTCAACTTGTCATGCGCGGGCGCGACCCGCGCATCCATCCTCTTCGGAGAGATGGGTTGCCGGGTCTAGCCCGGCAACGACAGAACTTATCCATTAACACGTTCGACCTTGGCGACGACCGCCTTCGCGCGCAGCTGGGCCAGGATCGCGCTCAGATGCTTCAGATCGTAGACTTCGAGATCGATCGTCGTCTCCGTGAAGTCCGGCGAGCGGCGCTGCATGCTGATGTTGTCGATGTTGCCGTCGTGCTCGGCGATCACGGTCGCGATCTGCGCCAGCGCGCCGGGCTCGTTGACGTTCTCGACCTTGATGCGGGCCGGGAAACGCTGCGGCGCGGAGTCCTCGATGTCCCAGCGGACGTCGAGCCAGCGCTCCGGCTCCTCCTCGAAATCCTTCAGCGCCGGCGCCTGGATCGGGTAGATCGTGATCCCCTCGCCCGGCGTGACGATGCCGACGATGCGGTCTCCGGGCACTGCGCCGCCGTTCGGCGCGAACTTGATCGGCAGATCGGAATTGATGCCGCGGATCGGAATCGCGACCGGGCTGCGCGGCGGCTCCGAGGACTTCTCCTTGAGCTTGGCGGCAAGTCCCTTCTTCGCGCCGTAGCGCGCGATGCGCTCCTCCTTGTAGTCGGGATACATCGCGCGCGCGACGTGGGAGGCCTTGATCTCGCCGCGCCCCACGGCCGCCATCACGTCCTCGATCGACGTCCGCGCGAGCCGCGGCAGCGCGCCCTTGAGCTTGTCGTCGGCATATTCGATCTTGGCGCGCTCGAACAGGCGTTCCACGATGCGCCGTCCGAGGCCAGCATATTGATCGCGCACGGCAGTCCGCGTGGCGCGGCGGATCGCGGCGCGCGCCTTGCCGGTGACCGCAAGCGTTTCCCAGGCCGAGGGCGGCGCCGATTGCGCTTCCGAGGTCAGCACCTCGACCTCGTCGCCGTTCTGCAGCTCCGAGGACAGCGGCGCGAACTGGCCGTTGATCTTGCAGCCGACCGCGCTGTTGCCGACGTCGGTGTGCACGGCATAGGCGAAGTCGATCACGTTGGCATGGCGCGGCAGCGCGATCAGCTTGCCCTTCGGGGTGAAGCAGAACACCTGGTCGTGGAACAGCTCGAGCTTGGTGTGCTCGAGGAATTCCTCCGGATTGGCGCTCTCCGAGAGGATGCCGATGGTGTGGCGCAGCCAGGCGAAGGCGTTGGATTCGCGCTTGAGGAATTCGGTCGGCGAGCCGACGCCCTCTTTGTAGAACACATGCGCGGCGATGCCGCGCTCGGCGATCTGGTCCATCGCCTCGGTGCGGATCTGCAGCTCGACGCGCTGGTTGCCGGGGCCGATCACCGTGGTGTGGATCGAGCGATAGTCGTTCTGCTTCGGCGTCGAGATGTAGTCCTTGAAGCGCCCCGGCACGACCGGCCAGGTGGTGTGGACGATGCCGAGTGCGCGGTAGCAGGCCTCGATGTCGTTGACGACGAGGCGGAAGCCGAAGATGTCGGACAATTGCTCGAAGCCGACCGACTTGCGCTCCATCTTGGTCCAGATCGAGAACGGCTTCTTGCGGCGGCCATAGACCCGCGCGCCCAAGCCCCGGTGGCGCAGGTTGTTGGAGAGCTGGTCCTCGATCTCGCCGATCAGATTACGGTTGCGCTCGGCGAGCGCATCGAGGCGCTGCATCACGACCGAATAGGCTTCGGGATCGAGGGTGCGGAAGGACAGATCCTCCAGCTCCTCGCGCATTTCCTGCATGCCCATGCGCCCGGCGAGCGGCGCATAGATGTCGAGCGTCTCCTCGGCGATGCGCCTGCGCGATTCCGTCGGCACGAAGTCCAGCGTGCGCATGTTGTGCAGACGGTCGGCGAGCTTGACCAGAAGCACACGGACATCATCGGCAATGGCCAGCAACAATTTGCGCAGATTCTCGGCCTGCTTGGCCTCCCGCGACACCAGCTCCAGCCGCTTCAGCTTGGTCAGGCCCTCGACCAGCGCGCCGATCTCCGGCCCGAAGATCTGGTCGATCTCGGCCCGCGTCGCTTCGGTATCCTCGATGGTGTCGTGGAGCAGCGCGGCCACGATGGTGGCGTCGTCGAGCTTGAGGTCGGTGAGAATCGCCGCCACTTCGAGCGGGTGCGAGAAATACGGATCGCCCGAGGCCCGGGTCTGCGAGCCATGCGCCTTCATGGCGTAGACATAGGCGCGGTTCAGCAGGTCTTCGTTGGTGTTGGGATTGTAGGACCTGACGCGCTCGACAAGGTCATATTGACGCATCATGCGCGCGCGCGGCTTGGCCGGGCGCGCGACCGGCGCAGTCGGGGCCACGGCAACCGATTCGGTTGCGGCCTGCATCTGCGTGGATCTGCGACGCCGATATACCATGCCGTCCTGCCTTCAAACGAGCCCGCGGCGGCCCGTTGTATACATCTTAGCTCCGATCGCGCTCGTGTCCGATCAATTCAGTGACAGGACACGTCGCCAACCGACAACGCTATGGTAACCACGAAAACGTCAACAAAAGCAAAGGCCCGAACAACGGTTCGGGCCTTTGATAAGATCACAAGAAATCGACGATCGCGACTGACGATTTACTCGTCTTCCTCGGGCTGCTCCTCGGGCGGGGCGAGGCCTTCGAGACCCTTCAGGAGCTCCTCTTCGGTCATGCGTTCGACGGCGACTTCGGTATCGTCCGCATCGACGCTTGCACCCGCGGAACCGATCAGAGGCACCGTGTCCGGCTCGGGCTCGTCGACCTCGACGAACTTCTGGAGCGAGTGCACCAGCTCCTCGCGGAGGTCCTCCGGCGAAATGGTCGTGTCGGCAATTTCGCGCAAAGACACAACAGGGTTCTTGTCGTTATCGCGGTCAACCGTTAGTTGTGAACCGGACGAAATCATGCGGGCACGGTGGGCGGCCAGCAGGACCAAGTCAAACCGGTTGTCGACCTTGTCGATACAATCTTCTACGGTGACGCGAGCCATGGACTGTCGCTCCGTTGTGGGTGGGACGAAATATGTGGATGATTGGGGCTAGTTATAGGGGTCAGGCCAATTTCGCAAGGCCAATTTGTGATTTGGCCTCGCCAAACGGCTCTGCTACCCCCACATTGGGGCTGGGGTGGGTAGTTTCCCGGGCTGCCATTGAGGGCGGCGCTGGGTTTATGCAAGTCCGTCATAACTATACCTTGATTGCCCCGACTTCTCCGGATTTGCGGTTTCGACGGGTCTCAGCGGCACTTTAGAAATGCGCGGCTTGCTGTCGCCGCGCCAACAATAAAACGATCAATCACGAACACTACGCGAGCAAACTGAATGTCACCTTCTCCTACCAACAAGATCGCGCTCTTCATCGACGGGGCCAATCTCTACGCGACGGCGAAAACTCTGGGCTTCGACATCGATTACAAGCGCCTGCTGAAGGAGTTTCAGGGCCGCGGGACGCTGCTCCGGGCGTTCTACTACACCGCCATCATCGAGGATCAGGAATACTCCTCGATCCGCCCGCTGATCGACTGGCTGGACTACAACGGCTACACCGTCGTCACCAAGGCGACCAAGGAATTCATCGACGCCTCCGGCCGCCGCAAGGTCAAGGGCAACATGGACATCGAGCTCGCCGTCGACGCCATGGAGCTCGCCGAGCACATCGATCAGATGGTGCTGTTCTCCGGTGACGGCGACTTCCGCTCCCTGGTCGAGGCCGTGCAGCGCCGCGGCGTCCGGGTCACGGTGATCTCCACCATCGCCAGCCAGCCGCCGATGATCGCCGACGAGCTGCGCCGCCAGGCCGACGTCTTCACCGACCTCGTCGAGCTGCAGTCCAAGCTTGGCCGCGATCCGTCCGAACGGCCCGCCCCACGCGACCGCGGCGAGCGCGAGGCCCGCCACCACGCTCCGCAGTTCCTCCAGCGCGCAACCACGATGGCGCCGAGGGGCGATGACGACTTCGAGGAGTGAGGCGGCCCGGCCAAGCCGCCAGCCCCCCACCCTCGTTCCCGACCGCGATTGTCCGCTATGTCCGCGCCTGGTTGCCTTTCGCGCGGCAAACCGTGCACGCGAGCCCTTGTGGCACAATGCGCCGGTTGCGCCGTTCGGCGACATCAAGGCGCGCCTTCTGATCGTCGGCCTCGCGCCGGGGATGCAGGGCGCCAACCGCACCGGCCGCCCCTTCACCGGCGATTATGCAGGCGATCTGCTTTACGCCACGCTGCTCGAATACGGCTTTGCCAAGGGCAGCTATCAGGCGCGGCCCGATGACGGTCTGAAGCTGGTGGACTGCCGGATCGCCAACGCAGTGCATTGCGTCCCGCCGCAAAACAAGCCGCTGCCGGTCGAGATCAATACCTGCCGGCAGTTTCTGGTCGCCAATCTCGAGACGATGCCGAAGCTGCGCGCGATCATCGCGCTCGGACGGATTGCGCACGACAGCGTGCTCAAGCCGCTGAAGCTGAAGGCTTCCCAAGCCCCCTTCGGCCATGGCGCCGTGCACCAGGCCGGCGCGTTCAAGCTCTACGACAGCTATCACTGCTCGCGCTACAACACGAACACCGGCGTGCTGACGCCGGACATGTTCCGCTCGGTGTTCGCGAAGGTGAAGGCGGACCTCGATTAGGCTTTCGCGGGATTGGCCTTCAGCCAGTCCAGGACGTCGCCAGCATTCCGGTCCGGCGGAAACACCGGATAGAACACGTGCGTGATGCGGGCGTCATCGATAACAAGCGCAAGGCGCTTGATCAGCGTCAGGCCCGCGACCTCCATGGTCGGCAGCTTCAGCGCGCGCGTGAGCGCCAGCTTCTCGTCCGACAGCACAGGGAACGGCAGATGCAGCCGTGAGGCCATCTCGGTCTGGTAGTCGTTGCTCTGGGTCGAGAGCCCGAACACATGGGCGGCGCCGGCAGCCTTCAGCTCAGCGAACAGATCGCGAAACGCACAGGTCTGCGGCGTGCAACCGCGCGCGCCCGGGATCATGTCCCAATCGTCCACCAGCGCGATCTTGCCGGGCTCGCCGGTGCGCGGATAGGCGAACACCACGGTTCGGCCGCGCAGGGCCGACAGCGTCACCGAGGTGTCGTTGGTCGCCAACAGGCCGATCGGCGGCACCACCATGCCGGTGAGATGCGCGGCCGCGCCGTCATCGGCGGGGGCGGGAATCCGGCTCCAATCGACCTCAAGCAGGTTCCGCTGGGTCATCTCGTCAGCCCCTCGCCCGCATCAGGCGGCCCTTCTCGCGGCTCCAATCCCGCTTCTTCTCGGTCTCGCGCTTGTCGTGCAGCTTCTTGCCCTTTGCAACCGCGAGCTGCAATTTGGCGCGACCACGCTCGTTGAAATAGAGCTTGAGCGGGATCAGCGTCATGCCTTCGCGGTCGACCGCGCCCATCAGCTTGTTGATCTGCCGGCGATGCAGCAGCAGCTTTCGCGGCCGCTTGGGCTCGTGATTGAAGCGGTTTCCTTGCAGATATTCAGGAATGGTGGCGTTGATCAGCCAGATCTCACCGTCCTTGGAATCGGCATAGGATTCCGCGATCGTGCTCTTGCCGTTGCGGATCGACTTGACCTCGGTGCCAGTCAGCGCAATGCCCGCCTCGATCGTATCCTCGATCGCATAGTTGAAGCGGGCCTTGCGATTTTCCGCCATGACCTTGATTGGACGTTCGTTTTTATCGGCCATGGTGGACAAACCTGAGGAAGATGCAGGCGTAAGCTAGCAGTCTGGTTGAAGCGCGCGCGTCACTTCTTGAGGAGATCGCGGATCTCGGTCAGCAGCACGACCTCGGCCGACGGCTTCGGCGGCTCCGCGGGCTTCGTCTCTTCCTTCCGCTTCAGCGTGTTCATGGCGCGGATGACCAGGAACAACACGAAGGCGACGATGATGAAGTTGATCGTCAGCGTCAGGAAGCTGCCGTAAGCAAGTACGGCGCCTTGCTTTTTCGCATCCGCTAAATTGGTGGCTGTCACCGCCTTCGACAAGGGGGCGAAGTAGTTCGAGAAGTCGAGGCCACCGGTCGCGGCACCGATGAGCGGCATGATGATGTCACCGACCAGCGACGTGACGATGGCACCGAAGGCTGCGCCGATGATGACGCCGACCGCGAGATCGACGACGTTGCCCTTCATGGCGAACTCACGGAACTCCGTGAGCATCTTCCTGCCCTTCTCGTCGGCGCTCATGACCGGGCTCCCCGCAAAGCTGGCGCGTCAGTTGATCAGGCCAGCGTGCACCATGGCGCTGCGAACCGCAACACGGGTCGGCTCGGAAACCGGCACCATCGGCAAGCGCAGCGTCTCGTCCAGCTTGCCGAGCAGCGACATCGCGTACTTGATCGGCGCCGGATTGCTCTCGATGAAGAGGTTGTTGTGCAACGGCATCAGCTTGTCGTGGATCGCGAGCGCTGCCTTGGCGTCGCCCTTCGCCCAGGCGGCGTGGAACTCGGCGCACAGGCGCGGCGCGACGTTCGAGGTCACCGAGATGCAGCCGTGGCCGCCATGGGCCATGTAGCCGATGATGGTGGCATCCTCGCCCGAGAGCTGATTGAAGTCCTCGCCCATCGCTGCACGCTGCTGCGACACGCGGACCATGCTCGCGGTGGCGTCCTTGACGCCGGCGATGTTCTTCAGCTCCCACAGCCGCTTCATGGTGTCGACCGACATGTCGATCACCGAGCGCGGCGGGATGTTGTAGATGATGATCGGAATACCGATGGCGTCGTTGATCGCCTTGAAGTGCTGGTACATGCCTTCCTGGGTCGGCTTGTTGTAGTACGGCGTCACCACCAGCACGGCATCCGCGCCCGCCTTCTCGGCGTGCTGGGCGAGCTCGATCGCCTCCTTGGTCGAGTTGGAGCCGGCGCCGGCAACAACAGGCACGCGGCCCTTGGCCTCCTCGATGCACCACTCGACCACCTTCTTGTGCTCGTCATGGCTGAGCGTCGGGCTCTCGCCGGTGGTGCCGACCGGGACGAGGCCATTGGTGCCTTCGGAGATCTGCCAATTGACCAGCGAGCGGAACGCCGCCTCGTCCAGCGCGCCGTTTTTGAACGGGGTAACCAAGGCGGTGAACGATCCCCGGAATTTCGTCTTGGCGGCCATGGACTTTCTCCGTACGCGGCTATTCGAGCAAGCCCCCTTCATATCGAGTCTGGCCCGCCGGTAAAAGGTCCGCAGCCCTGTGACGCACCGTTTAGGCCGCGATTTCGCCGTGGTGGTGGTGCAAATCGGTCCGAGGTAAGCGGCTGTTGGTATTTTGTCCGCATATTCAATCAAATACAGCTAGATCTTGAGCCACCTGACTGATTCGGGGCGACGAAACCCGTGACCTCATTCCCTCGTGCCGCCTGGCGATCCACTGGCCTCGTCCTGTGCCTGATGGCAGGGCTGTCGGTTGGCGGCGCCGTTTTGGCCAAGTCCAATGAGACGGCTGCGGAGACCGCCAAGGACACAGCCAAGCCCGCCACCAAGGACGCAGCGAAGGGTTCGTCCAAGGGAGTCAGCAAGGGAGCCAGCAAGGACGCAACCAAGGGCGCGAGCAAGGCCACCACGGCAGCCCCCGCCAAGGACGCCGCGAAGAAGCCAGCCAAGGATAGCGGCAAGGATACCAGCAAGGACACCAGCAAGAGCACCGGCAAAGACGCCGCGAAGGACAAGCCCAGGCCTGCCGCGGCGGCGCCTGCGCCGAAATCACACCCGACCGCCAGCAGTTCGCCGCCGAAACCGGTCCCCGCGCCGGCCGCGACGGCGACCGTCAGACCTTCCGCCCCTGCCCCGCGCCCCATCGCAGCCCCCGTACTGGCGCCGGCGACGCGCCAGCATGCCGCGCCGCGCAAGCCGGTCGTCCCGGCCGCGGTTGCCGCGACGTCGTCGACGTCGCAGGGCGACAAGGAGACTCTGGAGAGCGTCATCGAGCTGGTGCGCAAGCGCAAGGCGGGCGACGCCACCAATGCCGCGGCCGGCATCTCCGATCCGGTTGCGCGAAAACTCGCGGAATGGATCATCCTGCGCAGCGAGGACAATGGCGCGACCGTGGAGCGCTACCGCGCCTTCCTGTCCGCCAATCCGAGCTGGCCGTCGCAGACCTTCCTGCGCCGGCGCCTCGAGGCTGCGATGTGGGACGACAGGCGCGACGAGTCCGTGGCGTGGTCGTGGTTCGAGAGCGAGTCGCCAATCTCCGCCAAGGGCCGCTTCACGCTCGCCAGGGCGATGCTGGCGCGCGGCGATCGCGCCAACGCCGAACGGCTGGTGCGCGAGGCCTGGCGCAGCGATCCGATGTCGGAGGAGACCGAAAACAACGCGCTCGACCAGTTCGGCGCGCTGCTGACGGCCGGCGACCAGAAGGCGCGGATGGACACCCTGCTCTACGGCAGCGAGAACGAGGCCGCGATGCGCGCCGCGAAGCGCCTCGGCGCCGGCTATGTCGCGCTGGCCAAGGCCCGCATCGCCGCCGTCAAGAAGGCGCCCAATGCGCGCGCGCTGCTGGATGCCGTGCCGCGCGAGCTGCACAGCGATCCCGGCTTCATCTTCAGCAAGATCCAGCTGCTGCGCCGCGAGGAGAAGTTCGCGGAAGCGGCGCAGCTGATGCTGTCCGCGCCGAAGGATCCGGGTCGCCTCCACAATCTCGACGAATGGTGGATCGAGCGGCGCCTGCTGGCGCGCAAGATGATCGACACCGAAGAATTCCGCAGCGCCTATCTGATCGCGCGCGACGCCGCGCTGCCTTCGCGCGACATCTACAAGACCGAGCAGGAGTTCACTGCCGGGTGGATCGCGCTGCGCTTTCTCAACGATCCCGCCGCCGCCGCTCAGCATTTTGCCCGCATCGGCGTCGGCAGCGTCAATCCGACCGCGCTGGCACGCGCCGGCTATTGGCAGGGCCGCGCCGCGGAAGCCATGGGCCGCCAGCAGGAGGCTCGCAACGCCTATGCGCGCGCGGCCGAACAGTCGACCAGCTATTACGGCCAGCTCGCCCGGGCCAAGCTCGGCCTGCCGCAGATCGAGCTCAACAGCCAGCCGCGCAGCCGCGGCGCCGAACGGCTCGAGATCGTGCGTGCCGCGCAGCTGCTCTACGAACTCGACGAGCGCGAGATGGCGATCCCGCTGCTGGCCGACATGGGCGAGAACGGCGATCCCGAGGCGCTAGCCGGCCTCGGCGAGCTCACCCAGCGCTACAACGATGCGCGCGGCATGCTGCTGCTCGGCAAGGCCGCGCTCAATCGCGGCCTGCCCTTCGACTTCTACGCCTATCCCGTCAACGGCATTCCGCAATTCACGCCGATCGGCCCCGAGGTCGAGCGCAGCATCGTCTACGCGATCGCCCGGCAGGAAAGCGCGTTCAACCCATCGGTGGTCTCGCCGGCACAGGCCTACGGGCTGATGCAGGTGACGCCGGACGCCGCGCGCTATGTCTGCAAGCGGCATGGCGCGACCTACGATCTCGGGCGGCTGAAGAACGATTCGGTCTACAACGCCACGCTCGGCTCGGCCGAGCTCGGCGGACTGCTCGAGGATTACCGCGGCTCCTACATCATGACCTTTGCCGCCTACAATGCCGGCCGCGGCAGCGTGAAGAAATGGATCGAGCGCTACGGCGATCCGCGCGATCCCAAGGTCGACGCGGTCGATTGGGTCGAGCTGATTCCGTTCTCGGAGACGCGCAATTACGTGCAGCGGATCATGGAGAACCTTCAGGTCTACCGCGCCCGCTTCGGCGGCGGCACCCGCTTGCAGATCGAAGCCGATTTGCGCCGCGGCGCCGGCAGCGTGGAATAGCGCCCCCTCCCTGGAGAGGAACCAGGCCACCTCGATCATCAGATACGTCTGGATTGAGCATGAGGGTCGATACGCTCTCTGGCACCATCGCCTCCGGGATAGGAATCTGCCGTCCCAAGCAACAAGAAAAGGAGGCAAGCCATCAAGACGTTGATGTCCGCTTTTGCTCTTGTCTCCCGTCGATCGGGACGTTGAGCTCCGATCAAGGTCGCAGCCCAGACCGGCAACGGCTCGGGTCGCGGTCCATCGGTCGGATGCTCACTGCCCGGTGCCGCGTCCAGAACTGCAGAAGCGTTCTCGGCTTCAAGACCTTCTTCGAATGCCAAAGCAACAGGATGGAGCGGGGCTGGACCAGCGTCGAGAGCTCCTACCACTGCCGGGCCCTGGACTTGAGATAAGGCCGGTCCGATTCACAACGCGAAAGGCCGCCTCGATGGGCGGCCTTTTTTCGCATCGAGGGCCACCGCTCTCCCTCCTCCTCCTCCTCCTTGGACAGGACCTGTCGCCTCTCGATCCCCCAAAAGAAAAGCCCCGGCGGTTTCCCGCCGGGGCTCTCTAGATCAGGTCGTTAGACCGAGCTTACCAGTTGCGCTGAGCGCGGAGGAGCAGGGTGATGGTGTCCTGATCCTTCAGCTCGTACACAGCGGCCGGCTTGGCCGTCGTGCCGGAACCAACGTAGGCAACGGTGCCCGAGTACTTCTGGTCGAGATGGGTCCAGTTGACGTCGGCCGAGAAGGTCAGGTTCTTGACCGGGGTCCAACGGGTGATCAGACCGATCTGGGCGATCGCGAAGTCAGGGTTACAACCCGTGACACCGGCGAGGCCGCCGAACACGCCGCCAGCACCGCCAGCGCCGCAGAGGGTGGTCTTAGCCAGCGTGCCGTACTGGGCCTGAGCGTAGGCACCGTACAGCGCCGAGTTCCAGTAGGGATCCCAGTTGTGCGTGTAAGCACCACGGAAGCCCCAGGTCTTGACGGTTTCCTGCGCACCGCCCGTGATGAACACGGTGTCCGGAGCGATGGCGAAGCCGACGCTCTGGTAGGCAATGCCGGAGCTGCCGAACATCGAGTAGCTGCCGCCCGCAAGGTTCTGGAAGTTGTAGCGGGACGCGCCGTCGGTGTAGACGCCCTGGATGTTGATCGTGTCACCCGCGCCGGTCGGGATGTTCTTGATCGACAGAGCGAGCTGAACAGCCCAACCCCACTTGTCGTCGGGGTGGCCGGTCGGCTCGGTGGCGCCGTAGTAGGCAACGTGGTTGTCATGCGCAGCGACCGACGCCTGGAACAGGCCCCAAGCCTGGTCGACACGGACCATACCAACGAGGTTCGGCGAACGCGAACCGCCGATGGCGTTGGAGCCGTACGAACCACCGATCATGCCAGCCGCAGTCGCGCCGCTCATGTTCAGGTTGCCGGCCTGGTAGTAGGCCGTCGCGTCTTCAGCCGAGAAGGCCGCCGTCACGCCCTGACCGAAGTCAGCGGTGTAGGTGAACTGGTTGACACCAGTGACCGTGCCGCTGCCGCCGACGAGGCTGTCGAAGTTGTTGCCGGGATAGTTGGTCCAGGGCGCGTCGAACTGCGACACGGCCTTACCCATCGTGAAGCCAGCGAACTGGATGAAGGCGTAGTACACGCCGAGCGAACCGGCCGAGGTGTTGCCGTCAGTGCCGTTGACCGACGAACCAACGAGAGCCGGGGTGGCGCCGGAGGTGTTGAGAGCCAGCGTGCCGCTGTAGGCGGTCGCGCCGGTCGCGCTGCCGGTGCCGGCGTAGTTGCCGGTGGTCCAGGAGAACACGCCGTCGAAGAAGGTACGGACGACGCCGTACTCGGTCGCGGTGCGCGTGTCGATGTTGAGATCTTCACGAGCGCGCATGGTGTAGTAGTTCGTCAGACGGTTGCGCGCGCCGTTGTTCGACGTGAGCTGGCCGCTGAAGTCCGAGTTGGTGTTCAGCGCGACTTCAGCGCGCAGATAACCACCCAGCTTGATGCAGGTGTCGGTGCCCGGGATGTAGTAGAAACCGGCGCCGTACAGCGAGCAGATCTTGACGTATTCGACCGCCTTGGCCTTCACCGGCAGATCGGCTGCTTGAGCTCCGCCCACGGCGATCAGACCCGCCGCTGAGCCGAGCAAAAGGCTCTTAACCAACTTCATGTTAAACCTCCAAGTTGCTCTTCAGGGAAGGTCACTGACCGGACGGCCAATTCCCCAACCCCCTCTAAATCACCGCCTTGGCCCCCTTCGCGCCTTCGGACACACCCGCATGAACGCGAGGGACTTAAGCGAATGACCTAAACGGGACGACCTCGGGATGCCCCCCTCCGTCGCTCAGTCACAATTACCGAACGTCCTTGCACACACAACAACAGAACGCTCCGAAACGGGCCGATGAAGCTTGTTTTCCAACGGGTGTTGCACAAATAACACGCAGATGTGATCGCGGCGCCCTCGCAACATATTGTTTTTGTTGTGATTTTTGAAGCGGTTCCATTCGCCGCCAAAACTCCTCACCTGAGGCAGGCCCGACCGCGCGTCCCGATGTTGCGACGCTGAGCAGGTTCGAATCGTAGAATCAGGCCGATACTCGAGGGCGAAACGCCAACACTGGCGGGCCGGCCGTTCATCTGCGCATCGGAGGCCCTGCCTTCCGACCGCACCGGCAGCGGCGACTCTATATGAGGGGCTCTATTGGACGGCGCCCGGGAGCAAACCGCCTTATTTCGAAAATCGCTGGGAATATTCGAGCGAAAACACACGCTTCCAAATTGACCGGTCCAAGCAATTAGATGCATAAGGCTCGCACCGGAGAGGTGGCCGAGTGGCTGAAGGCAACGCTTTGCTAAAGCGTCATACGGTCTCAAGCTGTATCGAGGGTTCGAATCCCTCCCTCTCCGCCACCCAACAGCAGCATCAATCGAGATCTGTGGGTTCTTTCACCTGAAAGCGGCGGCGCGGCTGCTGCGAAAGCCTGGCGCAAGGATCGGCGCGGCGCGTTCGATTCGCGCCTGTCCTTATATATATGTGCGTCTTAGCGGCGGAACCGCCAGATCCGCCAGTGCGAGGGCGAAATCAGCACCGCCTCGCCGGCCCAGACGTTGAACCAGACGCCGGACCTGCGTCGGCACGGAAAGGGCAACGGCAGGACCCCCGTCTTGTGGAGACGTCCGAGCTCCAAATCGCACTCGTCGGGAGCGATCTGAATCGGCAGCCATCGTCCATTCGTGTCGGGGTCGCTCATGCCGCTCGGGTCTAGGCAGCGGCACGACGAAGAAACTTGATTCAGCGCAACCAGGCCCACCCGTGCGAACACGGGTGTGGATGCGCTTCGCGGTTCAATGAGTGGAGACCCACGCCCTCGCCTCGCGCTGCGCGGCCGAGATCTCGGCATCCGACATCTGGCAGGCCACTTCCTGACGCAGCGCCACGGCGTCCTTGCGGCCCTTCAGCGCGGCGAGGTTGAACCATTTATGCGCGGCGACGAGATCGACGAGCCCGGAGCGGCCGCTCGCCCAATAGATGCCGCGCTCGAACAGCACGTCCGACAGCGCGCTCGCGTCGATCGGCGTTGCGGTCTCCAGATCGAAAGTACCCTGAAACATAACGCATCCCCTTTTTCTTTTTGCCGCCTCGTTCCCCCGAGCGCGGCTCCCGTCCAACTCTGATGTGCATGACCCTTCCCCGGATCGTGCACTGTTCAACTCATCCCCAGGGCTAAGTGCCCATTGCCGTTTGCCGGCTTGTTGGAGGCGATGATGGCGGGCAAATTTGAATGGCAGTTTAAGTATCGCGATGAAGCAGACGTAAACGCGAGCGCGCGCAGGCTGCGCCGGGATTTCAAAAAATCCCTGATTTGCAGGCACTTCTGCAGTTCGTCAGATTCTGTTTACCGCAGGATTTTGGGAGAACGATAACCATCGTGCGCAGTGGCGCGTGTCATGTGGTTACGATGTGTGGAGCGGATCGATGTCGGGGCCGTACCCGCGCTCATTCCAGGCGGGGATTCGTTGCCGCAGCCGATTGCCTCGAACACCACCGTCTCGGGGCACCCGATCGCCCGGCTTGATGTGTCTGCCAATGTCCCGAACGCCTGTCGGTCATGTCCCCGGGCCGGCAGGGCGGCACCGACGCGGACGAAGAAGCGGCATGCGAGCGTCAAGCCGCAAACCCCAACCTGCCCCAAGGCAGTTCGAGCAAAGCAGCACGACCGCGTCGCGCGTCAGATCAGCAATGTCGGGAAAGGGAATGCCGGCAATACCCCGGCCTCAAGAGAACGAGGGCGTCGGCGAACACGTCAGGACCAGATTCCACGGTGGCCCGAAGGCCGCTTGTGAAATTGCGGAGCCCCGCAAGGAGAACCGCACCGAACGAAGAAAACTCGTTTCTTCTGCCGGACCGTCAAGAGAACGATCCGACCGTTGACCTGATGTCTCGCCGACACCCTCTATCGTCGATCAGAACCTCAAGGAGACGCTGATGACGTGCCGGCGCTTAAGCCGGCAACTTCAGAAGTCGAAGTTACTTCTTCTTCTTCGCGACCTTGCGGGTCTTCTTCGCAGTCTTCTTCACTGCGCTCTTCGCCTTCTTCGCCTTCTTCGCTTTCTTGGCCATGTTGCCCTCCGATGTGTGAGATGGCTTTAATCGCTGCATGCAGTCGCGGATCGATTGCACACCAATCCCGAATACACCAACACGACGAAAAAAACATCTTCTCACTTAAGGAAGTGTTGACGACGCAGTGCGCGTGCGCCAGCCGCGTTTGATTTGCGGACACGCAGAGACACGCGTCTGCGATTGCGATTGCGTCTCGCGACGATGACGTCGGCAAGCGCAGCGATTACAAAAAACTCTATGCAGCAAGTGGTATTCTGCGCGTGTGCATGACGCGTGGCCGGTGCGATGAAGCACGATGCAAAGCGTTCGACCGCCGCGCGAAGGCGAGTCGCGGACTCTGAGTCGCGAGTTTTGGCAACGAAATTATTTTCATGCTTAACGGCGGAAGCGCTCGTCGGAGCGTGTGCAAGTCGCCGTTTTGGGCGAATCGCGCCACTGCGATTCGCCCGCTCATCGTGACCTCGGCCGGGTGAAGTCTGTCGCCGATGATGCGCGCGAACGTCGCGTCGAGAACCGAGACGAGGAGACGAAGCGCGTCCGTCCCCTCGTTCGAGCGCGTGACGTCAGACGCCGAGCTTGGACCTGAGCAGGTCGTTGACGCTCTGCGGGTTCGCCTTGCCGCCGGATGCCTTCATCACCTGGCCGACAAACCAGCCGAGCGACTGCGGCTTGTCCTTGACCTGCGCGGCCTTGTCGGGATTGGCCGCGATGATGTCGTCGACAACCTTTTCGATCGCCGAAAGATCCGTCACCTGCTTCATGCCGCGGCTTTCGACCAGCGCGCGGGGGTCGCCGCCCTCCTGCCAGACGATCTCGAACAGATCCTTGGCGATCTTGCCCGAGATCGTGCCCTCGCCGATCAGGTCGATGATGCCGGAGAGCTGCTCGGCGCTCACCGGCGAGCCCGTAATATCCCGGCCTTCCTTGTTGAGACGGCCGAACAGCTCGTTGATCACCCAGTTCGCCGCCATCTTGCCGTCGCGCGCGCGGTTGCCGAGCTTGTCGAGCACGGTCTCGTAGAACACCGCGCTCTCGCGCTCGGCGACCAGCACACTCGCATCATAGGCCGACAGGCCAAGATCGGCGACGAAGCGCGCCTTCTTCTGGTCGGGCAGCTCCGGCAGCTTCGCCTTCAGCTCGTCGACGAACGCCTGACTGAATTCGAGCGGCAAGAGGTCGGGATCGGGGAAGTAGCGATAGTCGTGCGCCTCTTCCTTGGATCGCATCGAGCGCGTCTCGCCCTTGTTGGGATCGAACCGACGCGTCTCCTGCTCGATCTGCCCGCCATCCTCCAGGATCTCGATCTGGCGCCGCGCTTCATACTCGATCGCCTGGCCGATGAAGGTGATCGAATTCATGTTCTTGATTTCGCAGCGGGTGCCGAGCGGCGCCCCGGGCCTGCGCACGGACACGTTGACGTCGGCGCGCAAGGATCCCTTCTCCATGTCGCCGTCACAGGTGCCGAGGTAACGCATGATCGAGCGCAGCTTGGTCACATAGGCCTTGGCCTGCTCGGCGTCGCGGATGTCCGGTTTCGAGACGATCTCCATCAGCGCCACGCCACAGCGGTTGAAATCGATGTAGGACAGCGACGGAGACCGGTCGTGCAGCATCTTGCCGGGATCCTGCTCCAGATGCAGCCGCTCGATACCGATGGTGACCGTCTTGCCGCCGTCGAGATCGACGATCACCTCGCCCTCGCCCACGACAGGCGATTTGTACTGGCTGATCTGGTAGCCCTGCGGCAGATCCGGATAGAAATAATTCTTCCGGTCGAACACCGAACGCAGGTTGATCTGCGCGTTGAGGCCGAGCCCGGTCCGGACAGCCTGTCTGACGCATTCCTCGTTGATGACGGGCAGCATGCCCGGCATCGCCACGTCGACCAGCGAGACCTGGCTGTTCGGCTCGCCGCCGAAGGCGGTGGACGCGCCGGAGAACAGTTTCGACTTCGACGTCACCTGCGCATGAATCTCCATGCCGATGACCATCTCCCACTCACCGGTGGCGCCCTTGAGAAGCTTGCCAGATTTGCGTTCAACGGTCTCGTGCATGTCAGATATCTTCGAAATAGAAAGGCTCAGGTTGGACATGATCTGTTCCGCCACTGGTAAGAAGCTCAAAGCAGCGACAATGAAGAGACCGTTCTTATCGGGATCACGCTCGTCTGAGAAATGATAGGTCTCCTTAGGCAGGTCTAGTCGACCAAACAGATACGTATGTCCAAGCGCGTTTGGGTGGCACCGTTCAGAAAGGTCGAAGTAGAGCTTCTCAGCGCCCGGATGTTGCTTGTCGAAGTTTTTCAGACAAGTGAGAACGTTCTTAGCCTTAGTTTCCGGAGCTTGCTCTATTACTTCAGGATCCCGAATAGCAAAAACTCCTTTTCTCGCAAGCTCGTCTAGCCCGTTGATGTCCTTTTGAGCGAGAAGAGGAGCAGTGAGCTTCTCCAATTCGGCTAGGACGGCCACTGTCTCAAGGAGGGCCCTTCCAGCCAAGAAGGCTGAAACGATGGATCGGCTGTTCCAGCCCAAGGCGACGCCATCAATCAAAGCTACGGTGCGGCGAAGGAGTCCTTGCTGCAAAGCAGCCAAATTCCAAGCGGCCCGTGACCGCAGCTGCCCAGAGTGCCTTATTTCTCGAACTCTAAGTTTTGCGAGACGCTCCGCGCAGGCGTTAAAGTTCGCAATTGCCTCCTTGTCACCGGCCCCCAGACGATCGTCCCAAATCACAGAAGTCGGGCTTTTCAAACCTTCTTTAGCCATCACGCCGCTCCGAGCAGCGTGGCAGCGATCCGCTCCCACTCCGCTTCCAATGAATCCTTTGCCGCCGGTTGGCCGGCCTGGCGGTACCAGTAGCCGGCATTGCCGAGATCGCCTTCGACGCGGTGCAGATAGGCATGCACCCAGGCGGCGTCGCGGCTGCTGTCGTCCTGAACGATCCTGTGCGCCTGGTCCCAATCGCCTTTCGCGGCCCACCAGAGGCCGGCGAGCGGCGCGTTCAGGTCCGGCGCAGGCGCCGCGCCGTCGAGGCTTGCGATGAAGCCAGCGACATTCACCACCACCTCGCGGGCGTGAAGCGGCCGGCCGCCTGCTCGATCACCTCGCCGAGCGAGAACAGCGTCTCCTCGTCGAAGGGACGGCCGATCAGTTGCAGGCCGAGCGGCAGGCCTTGCGCATCCTTGCCTGATGGCACCGCGATGCCCGGCAGGCCCGCCATGTTCACGGTCACCGTGAAGATGTCGTTGAGATACATCTCGACGGGATCGGCGCCGCCCTTCTCGCCGATGCCGAAGGCCGCCGACGGCGTCGCCGGCGTGAGGATCGCGTCGATGCCCTTCGCGAAGCAATCCTCAAAATCCTTCTTGATCAGCGTGCGCACTTTTTGCGCGCGCAGATAATAGGCGTCGTAATAGCCGGCCGAGAGCACATAGGTGCCGATCATGACGCGGCGGCGCACCTCGGCGCCAAACCCTTCGGCGCGGGTATTCTCGTAGAGCTCGTTGATGTTCTTGCCCTGCTCGCGCAGGCCGTAGCGCACGCCGTCATAGCGCGCGAGGTTGGATGACGCCTCCGCCGGCGCCACGATGTAATAGGCCGGCAGCGCGTATTTGGTGTGCGGCAGCGAGACCTCGACGAGCTCGGCGCCGGCCGCCTTCAGCCAGGCCGCGCCCTCGCTCCATAGTTTCTCGATCTCGGCCGGCATGCCGTCGAGACGGTACTCCTTGGGGATGCCGATTTTCATGCCCTTCACGGACTTGCCGATCGCGGCCTCGTAATCCGGCACGGGAACGTCGACCGAAGTGGTGTCCTTCGGATCATGACCGGCCATCGAGCGCAGCAGCATCGCGGCATCGCGTACGCTACGCGCGATCGGACCGGCCTGATCGAGCGAGGAGGCGAAGGCGACGATACCCCAGCGCGAGCAGCGGCCATAGGTCGGCTTGATGCCGACGGTCGCGGTGAAGGCCGCCGGCTGGCGGATCGAACCGCCGGTGTCGGTCGCGGTCGCACCCATGCAGAGTAGCGCCGCCACTGCCGAGGCCGAACCGCCGGACGAGCCGCCCGGCACCAGCGTGGTGTTGCTGCCCTCGCGCCGCCAGGGATTGCCGACGGGACCGAAGCACGAGGTCTCGTTGGCCGACCCCATCGCGAATTCGTCATTGTTGAGCTTGCCGAGCATCACCGCGCCGTCGCGCCAGAGCTGCGAGGTCACGGTGGACTCGTAAGTCGGAACGAAGTTGCCGAGGATCTTCGAGCACGCCGTGGTGCGCACGCCCTTGGTCGCGAACAGGTCCTTGATGCCGAGCGGGATGCCGGCGAGCGGACCGGCATCGCCTCTGGCGATCTTCTCGTCCACGGCCCGCGCCATGTCGCGCGCGCGATCGGGCGTCTCCATCACGAAGGCATTGAGCACCCGCGCCGCCTCGATCGCGGAAAGATGCGCGTCGGTCAGCTCGAGGGACGTGAAAGTCTTGGCCGCGAGACCCTTGCGGGCCTCGGCGAGCGTCAGCGATGTCAAATCGGTCATTTATTGATCGGGCTGCAGAAGAACGGAGACAGGGTCTTGTCGTTGGCCGGGTCGTCTTTTTTCTTGGCGGCAGCGTTCGCGGCGGCCTCGATCTCGTCGAGCACGGCATTGACGGCGACGTTGGGATCGGCAGCCTTGCCCTGCCGATCCATCTTGTCGAGGTAATTCATGTAGGCCTGATAGGCCTTCTCATCGTCGCAAAGCATGCACATGGCACAGGTCCTAAAAACTACTCGACGACCTTCGGCACCAGGAAGAAGTGACCTTCGGTCGCGGGCGCGTTGGCAACGATATCGTCGGCGATCTCGCCGTCGTCGACCAGGTCCTGCCGCTTCTTCATCTGCATCGGGGTGACCGAGGTCATGGGCTCCACGCCCTCGACATTGACCTCCGAAAGCTGCTCGACGAAGGCGAGCATGGCGTTGAGCTCGCCCTGCAGATGCGGAACCTCGCCCTCGGAAACCGCGATGCGCGCCAGATGCGCGATGCGGCGGACGGTAGCGGCGTCGACGGACATTATATAAGGCCTCTCACGGCAAAACCCATGTGCCGTATAGCAGAGGCCGGTTTTGCGCCGCAACCGGCGCCGGGAGCTACCCAGCCAGCGCTTTCATGCGGACCAGCGCCGTTTTGGCGAGATCCCGGGTCAATTCGGCCGCGGGGACCTCACGGCCGAGGCCGATCGCCTGCCCGGCCCAGAGATTGGTGAAATCCACCCTGCCCTGCTTCTCGGCCGCCGTCTTCAGCGGCCCCAGTGCGGTCGCCGCATGGGGAAACGGCGGCGCGTCCGGCGAGATCGGACCGGCCTCGCGCATCAGGCGGTTCTGGACACCCCGCGCGGGCCGCCCGGTCATGACATTGGTGATGACGGTGGAATCGTCTCGCGCCTCAGCCAGCGCCTTGCGGCCGCCGGCGCTGACCTTGGATTCAGGGCAGCGCAGATAGGCGCTGCCGATCTGCACGCCGGAGGCGCCGAGCGCGAAGGCTGCAGCGATGCCGCGCCCGTCGGCGATGCCGCCCGCCGCGATGACAGGCACCTTCACGGCATCGGCGACCTGCGGCACCAGCGCGAACGTGCCGGGCTGCTCGGAGATCTTGTCGGTCAGGAACATGCCGCGATGGCCGCCCGCCTCCGCGCCTTGCGCGATCACGGCATCGACGCCGCGCTGTTCGAGCCAGACGGCTTCCTTGACCGTTGTCGCCGACGAGATGACGAGGCAGCCGGCCGCCTTGACGCGCTTGAGCAGCGCCGGCTCCGGCAGGCCGAAATGGAAGCTGACGACCTCCGGCTTCAGCTCCTCGACCACCTCGCAGAAAGAAGCGTCGAACGGCGCGCGGTTCGCAGCGTTGACCGGCGCCGCGGGATCGAGACCGTGCTCGGTGTAATAGCCGGCGAGCCGCTGCTTCCAGCGCGCTTCGGCCTCGGGCGTGAGATCGATCGGCGTATGGCAGAAGAAGTTCATGTTGACCGGCGCCTTCACGCGCTGGCGAATGATGTTGACCTGCTCGCGCGCCTTCTCCGGAGACAGCATCGCGCTCGGCAGCGAACCGAGCCCACCGCCCTCTGCCACGGCGATCACCAGCTCCGCATCCATTACGCCGGCCATCGGCGCCAGCACGATCGGAAATTCGGTCTTGAAGAGGTCGATCAGTCGACGGTCAGGCCACATGGTTGTTCTCTCTCTTTCTTACCCTCCCCTGGAGGGAGAGGGTCGGTTCGCATGTAGCGAAGCGAAATGCGAAGCGAGGTGGGGTGATCTCTCAACACGGGCACCGCCTCAATGGAGAGGCTGTCACCCCACCCCGCTCGCGCTTCGCGCGATCGACCCTCCCCCTCCAGGGGAGGGTAAGCAATCTACGCTGCTGTCACCGAGTTTCTCCGCCCGGCAAGAAGCTGCTCCGCTTCAACCGTAATCCGCTCGACGAGCTCGGCCGCCGGTGGAATATCATGGATCAGTCCGACCGCCTCACCCGCGATGACGGCCGCGACGTCGAAATTTCCAGCGGCTTTTGCCGCCGCATATTCCGCCGCGACTGCGGCGACATTCTGCAGCAGCTCGACTTCGCGGCCGATCCAGCGCCGGGCGTGATCATTGACGAGGCATCGGCCGGTAAACGGCGCCGGCCAGACATTGTTGCGGGAGAGATCGAAGACGATGCCGCGCACGGTCGAGCCGCTGTTCGCCGCGCAGATGCGCCGCTTGGCCTCCTCCGCGCCGTCGGCCTCCTGGCTGGCATAGAAGCGCGTGCCGAGCAGCACGCCGCTCGCACCCAGCATCATCATGGCGGCAAGCCCGCGCCCGTCGGCGATGCCGCCGGCCGCGACGACAGGCACACGACCTGCGGCGAGATCAACCACGGCAGGCACGAGATCGACCGTGGTACGCGAGGCACCGTGACCGCCCGCCTCCGTCCCCTGCGCGATCAGGATATCGGCGCCGGCATCGAGCGCCTGCCGCGCCATCGCCTCGTCCTGAACCTGGCAGATCAGACGCGCGCCGGCTGACTTGATCCTGACTGCGAACGGCGCGGGATCGCCGAACGACAACATGATCGCGGATGGCTTTGCGGCGAGCGCAATGTCGAGAAGCTCGGGCCGCTTGGCGAGGCTCCAGGTGATGAAGCCGACACCGAACGGCGCACGCAGGCCGGCGAGCTTTGCGGTCTCCCCCTCCAGCCACGCCCTCTCGCCGTAGCCGCCTCCAAGAATGCCAAAACCGCCGGCGCGGCTGACGGCCGTCACCAGACGGCTGCCGGCGACGACATCCATCGGCGCCAGCAGGATGGGATGCCTGATCTCCAGCAAGCTCGTCAGCGGCGTCGCAATGGGCATGACCCCTCCCCGATCTGGACAGCGAGATTAGGCACGACTAACATTCTCGAAAAATGAATTGTTGCGAACGTTGCCATCTCAAAAGCGAAACGATGCCATGGAACTCACGGACATCCAGACCTTTGCCGCCGTCGCCCGCACCGGCGGCATCACCCGCGCTGCGGAAGAGCTGAATACCGTGCAATCCAACGTCACCCAGCGCGTGAAGGCGCTGGAGGCGGAGATCGGCACGGCGCTGTTCGAACGTCACAGCCGCGGCATGACGCTGACCGGCGCGGGCAAGCGCCTGTTGCCTTACGCGCAACGGCTGGCCGCGCTCGCGCGCGAGGCGGTGCTGGCGGCGCGCGACGATGGCGAGCCGAAGGGACCTCTTGCGATCGGCTCGATGGAAACGACCGCCGCGGTGCGGCTGCCGCCGCTGCTCGCCGACTTCCACCGCCGATTTCCCGCCGTGCGGCTCTCCTTGCGCACCGCCACCACGGCCGACCTCGTCGCCGGCGTGCTCGAAGGCACGCTCGACGGCGCCTTCGTCGCAGGTCCGATCGCACATGCCGACCTCGCCGCGACGAGCGCCTTCCGCGAGGAGCTGGTGCTGGTCAGCGCGCGCCGCTGGAGCTCGCTGGCCGAGCTGCGCGCCGGCACGCCGGAATCCGGCCCGACCGCGCTGGTGTTCCGCACCGGCTGCACCTACCGCCAACGGCTCGAGCAGGTCTTCGTCGATTTCGGCTGGCCGTCGGCCGCACGCTTCGAGCTCGGCACGCTCGACGGCATGATCGGCTGCGTCGCCGCCGACATGGGCGTGACGTTGCTGCCGCGCGCGGTCGTCGAACGCAGCGCGATGAACGGCAGCGTCTCGATCCACACGCTGAGCGCTGCCCATGCGCGCGTCGAGACGCTCTTCATCCAGCGTCACGCCGGCCATCAAACCAGCGCGCTGAGCGGCTTTGCCGCCTGCCTGAAGCCCGAGGAGGACGTCATCGCGGCCTGACGCGGTGACGCCACCTCGCTCGGTATTTTCCGCGTGATCTACAGTCGAATGTCCTCATAGGACTCGATCCGCCGCGGGCCGACCGAGGTCGCCTCGTGCGAATCCGCATCAGCGAGATTGCCGAAATCCAGCTTGGTCAATTTCGTGAGGTCCGCGATCGAGACCTGGAAGACGCTGACGTCCTCCTCCGACATCTTCTCGCGCAGATCCGCCTCCTGGATGCGGTCGATGTCCATGATCAGCTTTCGCTGGCTCATCAGGAAGGCCGCCGCCTTGAGCGCGTCGCCATCCTCGTTGCGCCGGATCAGGATCTTCCAGAAATATTTCGGGATCTGGACACCGCCGAAGCTCGGATCCTTGTGCGGCCGACCGGCCGGATTGGGCAGATCGGAGCCATCGGCATCCGGCCCGTCGAACACCGGACCGTTCATGACGATGCCCTTCTCCTCGCCTTCGAGCAGGACGTCGCGCGTGTAATCCTCCAGGCCCGCCCAGAGCTGCTTGCCCTGGTTGAACGAGAAGAACTGCGGCGAGCAGTTGGTGAAGTGGAAGGAATCGTCGCCATGCTGCTTCGCCGCGGCGACGGTGTCGCCCCAGGTCGCATCCAGCCGGCGCACGAGATGACCGCGGTCGAACGGATTCTTGCTGCGGTCCGCCTCGAGGGTCGCCTGCTTGCGGTAGAACTCGTCGCCGATCTGGGCATCGTCGTCGATGCGCGGATCGCGCAGCCAGGAATCGCCCTCGCGCTTGCCGACGTCCTGCTGCTTGCCGCCGTCGATATTGACGCAGCTGAAGAAGGCGAGCCGGCGCTCCTTGTTCATGACGACGCTGTAGTTGAAATATTTCAGCTCGGACTGCTTGGAGCTTCCCTTCAGCGTCGCGATGCTGGACTTGAGCGCGGCCGGAATCTTCGGCAAGGGCACCGAGAATTTGCCGGTGCCGAGAAAACTCGCCTTGTAGCCGGGGCGCGATTTCAGCGTGCTCTGATCGATGTGCACGGCCTCCATGGGCAGGCCGTTGTTGGCGCTGATGTGCGGCAGGAGAGCGGCCGGCGGCGGGATCAGCGGCGTGCCGCCGTTGGGTGCGCCTCCATTGCCTCCCGCCGGGCCCGGCACGGGCGGCAGCGGAGCGAACGGAATGTCCTTCCTGAGCATCGGCAGCGGCACGCGGATCGGAACCACCAGCGAGGTGCCGTCGAGCGACTGCTCGACCCAGATATTGGCACCGAACGCAGGCGCCGTGGCCGGCGCGCGGACCTTCTCGACCTCGTGCCGGGTCGGCGGCTCCTCCTCGTCCAGCACCGGCTTGATCATGGGATGGGAGCCGACGGCCACCTTGAGATCGGCGACGATCGCGCTGATCCGGATGCCTTCGTTGGCGATCCAGTCGATCAGGGATTCATCCATCGACGGCTTCCACACCTTGCCGTCCTTGGTCAGGGTGCGGCCCTGCGCGTCCTTGCGGGGAACGCCGCTGTGATGCAGCGCGACCACCTGCCAGAAGCGGTTGAACGCGGGCGAGCCCGACGAGCCCGCGGTCGTGTCGGTGTTGTACCAGAGGAAGTCGCCGACATATTTGAGCAGCTTGTTCTCGCGGACGCAAACCTGCTTCATCTGCCCGCTGGGATGCTGGATGATGGTGAGATATTCGCCGGGATCCGCCTTGCCCGGCGCGCCGCTGAGCGGCAGCCATCCGAAGTCCTCGAGCTCCTCCCCGCTTGACTGCGAGGTCGGCGCCACCGCGACGATCGAGAAATCCAGCCTGTCATTGGTGTAGAAGAACTTGCCCGGCTCGAAGCCGAACCGCACCGGCACGCGCTCCTGCCCGGAGATGTCGAGCTCGTAGTTGAAATCGGCGATCGAATTGGCGGCCTCGGCCGGCTTGCCGAACACATGATGATTGGTCATCAGCAGGCCTGGCCCGATCAGAAAGCCCGAGCCGTAGCCGAGCAGGTTCGACTTGAGATCCCTGAGCTGGATGCGGCAGACCGAGCGCGAGGCGGCGGTGCCCTTGGCGAGGTAATTGATGCTGTCGAGATCGTTGCCCTGGATGATCCGCTCCAGGCCGATTTCGGCCTTCTCCACGTCCTGCGTCTCGGCCAGCAATTGGCGCTGGCGCAGGCGCATCTTGTCGACGGTCATCTCGATCGGACCGTCGCCCAGTTTCCGGTTCAATGCGTCGGGTGAGAACTCGGCTTGCTTGAATCGCCTTTCTGAGCCCGCGATCAGGCTTGGCTTGATGAGCATCGTGACCTCTCAAAATGACTGGACGAATATGGACGTGGCCGGCGCCTGAAAATCTGCGCCAAGGTTGCGGCATGGGCTGGATTGCCGGCCGCCAAGCGCTCTGGAAATTGGGGGCATGCGCCCCACACTACTTTAAACTTATATATTTGCCGCGCTGCAACCAGAGCGTCAATCGCCGGCATCATGTCATGCCTGCGCCTTCACCCATGTGAGATTTCCCACAATTGATCGATGGTGTGCGGCATCATTTCGCGCACGCTGCTTCCCGCCGCCGGACGGTCTACGGCTTCCGCTGCCACCGCCGCAGCGCCACGACGGCCCAGATCGCTTCCACCAGACCGAACGGCCAGGCGCCCTGGAGAAAGCCGTAGGCCGATCCGAGCGCGCAGGACGCGGCGAACAGCAGGACAAACCAATGGCTGCGGTCTTCCAGCGCATAGGTGACCAGCATCGCCGTGACGGCGAACAGGCCGAATAATGTCAGCGCATCCATGGTTCCGGGTTCACTCCGCGGCGCGACGCGTGATATGCGCTAGGCCATGCCGGCTCTTATCCTGCCTCTCGTCGATGCTGCAACCCACTGGCCCGCGCGCGGTGGGCTGATCGGTCTTGACCTCGGCACCAAAACGATCGGCGTTGCCGTGTCCAATCCGGACCGCCGGCTCGCGACCGGCGTCGAGACGATCCAGCGCAAGGCGTTCAAGCAGGACGCGGCGCGGCTGCTCGCGCTCGCCGCCGAGCGAAAAGTGGTCGGCTTCGTGCTTGGCCTGCCCATCAACATGGACGGCAGCGAAGGTCCGCGCGCGCAATCCACCCGCGCCTTCGCCCGCAATCTTGCCGGCCTGACCGCCCTCCCCATCGGCCTGTGGGACGAACGCCTGTCGACCGCAGCGGTCGAGCGCGAACTGATCGGCATGGACGTCAGCCGCGCCAAGCGCGCCGAGGTGATCGACGAGCACGCCGCCATCTTCATCCTGCAAGGCGCGCTGGATCGTCTCGCCAATCTCGGTCCAGGGACCGCCTGACCGATGGCCGTCGTGATCGCGGCGCTGCTGCCGGTCTTCATCCTCGTCGTGCTCGGCGTGGTGCTGAAGCGCAGCCTGATGCGGCTCGACACGCAATGGCACGGGCTGGAGCGGCTGACCTATTTCGTGCTGTTTCCGATGCTGCTGATCCAGACGCTGGTGAAGGCCGATCTCAGCAAAGTCCCCGTCGCTGGCGTCGGTGGCGCGCTGCTGCTGTCGGCGCTGGCGATGTCGCTGCTCTGCCTTGCGCTGCGCCCGGCCCTGACGCGCCTCGCCATCGACGGCCCCGCCTTCACCTCGATCTTCCAGGGCGCGACGCGCTGGCAAACCTATGTCGCGCTGTCCGTCTCCGCCAATTTGTACGGCGACGTCGGACTCGCGCTGGCCTCGGTCGCAATGGTCGCAATCATCCCGCTGGTCAATGTGTTCAGCGTCGCCGTGCTCGCACATTACGCATCGCCCGAGAAACAGTCGGCGCGCGCCATCGCCATGACCGTGATCCGCAATCCCCTGATCTGGGCCTGCGTCATCGGCCTCTTCGTCAACGTCACCCACCTGCCGCTGCCAAAGCTCTGGCACGAGGTGGCGGACGCGCTCAGCCGCTCCTCGCTTGCGATCGGCCTGCTCGTCACCGGCGCCGGCCTGCATCTCGAAGGCCTGGTGCGCCCGAGCGCCAGCGCTGCGATCGGCGTCGTCTTCAAACTGGTGCTGATGCCGGCGATTGCCCTTGCTCTCGCCGTCTGGTTCGGTCTGTCGGGCGAAAGCCTGGCGATCGTTGCGATCTGCTCGGCGGTGCCGACCTCCTCGAGCGCCTATGTCCTGGCACGCCAGATGGGCGGCGACGCGCCGCTGCTGGCGCAGATCATCACGCTGCAGACGATCCTGGCGGCGATCACGATGCCGATCGCGATTGCGCTGGTGGCCTAGCTCCCCAGCCACATCGTCAGCACCACCGCGGTCAGGTTGTTCAGCGCGTGGAGCGCGACGGTGAGCCAGAGCGAATTGGCACGATAGCGCATGTAGCCGAACCACAGGCCGATGGTGAAGACTTCGGCGAGGAAGTACATGTCGTATTGCAGGTGGACGATCGTCCAGACCAGCGACGACAGCAGGATCGCGCCGGGCACGCGCAAAAAGCTCGCCGACCAGCCGCGATAGAGGAAGCCGCGCGCCAGGATTTCTTCCGACATCGGAGCGGCCACGCTGAAGGCGAACAGCAGCAACAACGCCGCGCCCTTGTCGCGACCCGATTTCAACAGATCGGTCATGAAACCCGGCGTCGCCTCGCGGCCGAGCGCGCGCGACATCGTCTCCCAGACCAGCACCACCAGGATGAGGCCGACTGCACCAAACAGCAGCTGCTTCCATGACGGCCAATGAAGCGCGAGGTAGTCGACGAAGGACGCCTTCTTGATGGCGATGGCGAGCCACACCACGGCGAGCGTCGCCGGCAGGCCCATGATGACCGACAGCGCGAGCGCCTGAGGCTCATGGCCGACCGCCTGGATCGAGGCGAGGTCCATCGGCAGGCCGCGCGAGGCCGCCAGCAGAACGATCGCACCGATCTGCCCGATGAACATCGCGACGAAGATGAAAAGGCCCCACAGCGCGGTGCCCCAGAATTTCCAGACGCGCGGCGTCGCCGGCGTCACGGTCAGCGGTGCATTGTCGGGATTGAGGGAGTCCATCGAAAGGCTTTCGTTGGGAAGGCTCACGGCAATGCCCGGGCGAGCAATGCGCGTGCATCGGCGCTCTCCAGCTCCACGGCGCCGTACATGCTGGCATGGCCTGCCGCAAGACGCGTCGCCGCGAACAGTTCGGCATGGCGCGGGGAAACGCCGTTCAGCGCCGCAGCGGCGGCAAGCAGCGCCAGCTTCTCGACCGCGAGGCGCGCAACACGCTCGCCGTCGGCACGGCGGAACGTCTGGCCGATGAAGCCGATCGTATCCCCCGCCCCCGGCAATCCCTTCGTCTCGGCCGCGAGCGATTGCAGCACGGCCATCGCCGGCTCCGGCTCGCGCGCAAGCGCGCGGAGCACGTCGAGGCACATCACGTTGCCCGAACCTTCCCAGATCGCGTTGACCGGCGACTCCCGATAGTGCCGCGCCAGAATACCGTCCTCGACATAACCATTGCCGCCGAGGCATTCCATGGCCTCGTAGAGGAACGGCGGCGCACTCTTGCAGGTCCAGTATTTGATCGCGGGCGTCAGCAGCCGCATATAGGCGGCCTCGGCCGCATCGTGCGGCGTGCGGTCGAAGGCGCGGCACAGCCGCATCACCAGAGCCGTGCTCGCCTCCACATGCAGCGCCATGTCCGACAGCACGGCCTGCATCAGGGGCTGGTCGGCCAGATGCTTCTGGAACACGCTGCGGTGACGGGCGTGATGCAGCGCATGCGCCAGCCCCGAGCGCATCAGGCCGACGGATGCGATCGCGCAATCCTGCCGCGTCAGCTGCACCATCTGGATGATGGTGCGGATGCCCTTGCCCTCCTCGCCGACCCGTTCGCCATAGGCGCCGACGAACTCGACCTCGGAGGACGCGTTGGAACGATTGCCGAGCTTGTCCTTCAACCGCTGGAACTGGATCGCATTGACCGAACCATCCGGCACGAAGCGCGGCATGAAGAAACAGGTCAGGCCCTGCTCGGCCTGCGCCAGTACCAGGAATGCATCGCACATCGGCGCCGACATGAACCATTTATGGCCAGTGATGCGATAGGCCTCGCCCTCGCGCACGGCACGCGTCATGTTGGAGCGCACGTCGGTGCCGCCCTGCTTCTCGGTCATGCCCATGCCGAGCGTCATGCCGCGCTTCTCCCACCACTGCGCGAAGGCGGGATCGTAGCTCCTGGTCGACAGCACCGGCATCACGCGCGCGAGCAGATCCGGCTGCATCGCCAGCGCGCCAACGGAGGCGCGCGTCATGGTGATCGGGCAGAGATGGCCGGTCTCGACCTGCGCGGCCATGTAGAATTTCGCCGCACGAATGACTTCGGCGGCCTCGCCCGCAGGCTTGCCGTTCGCGGTCCAGGTCGAATTGTGGATACCTGCGTGGGCGCTGTGCGCCATCAACTCGTGATACGCCGGGTGAAACTCGACCTGATCGCGGCGATTGCCCTTGGCGTCGAAGGTGCGCAGCTTCGGCGTGTTCTCGTTCGCCAGGCGCCCGCGATCGGCCATCGCGGCCGAGCCCCATTGCTTGCCGAACGCCGCCAGCTCGCGCTCCGCCGCCGCGCCGCCATTGGCCTTCACCGCGGCGACCAGCGGCTGGTCCACGGTAAAGAGATCGATATCCTCGAACGGCGGCGACTGGTTGAAGACCTCGTGGGTCGCAGAGCTCGGCTGGGTCATCAGGTTTCCTCGGCGCGGACTTTAGTTCCGGCGCGGCTGGATCGGGAAATCATAGGCGGCCCCGCCTGCCCCTGGCAGGGAAAAATGCCACCACTCCTTCGAATAGTTCACAAAGCCTTGCCTGGCCATCGCAGTCACCAGCCGCTTGCGCCAAGCGCGCTGCTCCGCCGTGATCGACGGTGCCGCGGTATGGCCTTTTGTGTCGGTGCAGTCATAACCGGTGCCCATGTCGACGCTGCCTTCGGGGGCGCGCGCTTCGACCGGCGCGGTGCAATCGGCATAGCTTCTTGATGGGTCATACTTGCCGGAATTGTCGGCCTTCAGATCGACCAGAGTGAGATCGAGCGCGGCGCCCGTCGAATGCTGCGAGCGGCTCGCGATGTAGCCCAGGCGGAACAGCTCGGTCTTGGGGATTTTGGGATTGTAGCGCCGCTCGGCCGCGGTCTCATGACCGTTCTGCGACCACTTGACCATATCGAGCGAGGCCCGCGCCGGCCGGTAGCAGTCGAACATCTTCAGCGAGAGGTTTTGCGCCGCCAGCTCCTGCTGCACCGCCTTGAGCCGCAGCCCCACCTCCCGCTTCACCACGCATTCGCCGGCGTCGTAGCCGGCGAGCGGACGGCCGACGAAATTGTTCGACGTGGCGTAGCGGATGTCCTGGATGATGCTGGGATCGACGTCCCGCAGGTAGACGAAGCCGCCGGGAAGCGATTGGGCGTGGGCGGGCGAGATGACGACGATTGATATAAAAGCTGCAAGAATTGTTTTCACGATGCCTCCCGTCCTCCGGCGTCATTCCGGGGCGATGCGCAGCATCGAACCCGGAATCTCGAGATTCCGGGTCTGGCGCTTGCGCGCCATCCCGGAATGACCGAGTGGGCGACAGATCAGGGGATAACTCACCACCCCGGCTTTGGCCCTTGCCCCCCCAGCCATCCGCGCCTATAGCTCTCGCTTTAATGACATCGAAATCGACCTTCGTCCTCGGCCACCGGCATTTGCTGGGCATCGAGGGCCTTTCCGCGGCCGACATCACCGGCCTGCTCGACCTGTCCGAAGAATATGTCGAGCTCAACCGCCAGGTTGACAAGAAGCGCACCGTCCTGCGGGGACGGACGCAGGTGAACCTCTTCTTCGAGGCCTCCACCCGGACCCAATCCTCGTTCGAACTCGCCGGCAAGCGGCTCGGCGCGGACGTCATGAACATGTCGGTCTCCTCCTCGTCCATGAAGAAGGGCGAGACGCTGATCGACACCGCGATGACGCTGAACGCGATGCACCCGGACATCCTGGTGATGCGCCATCACGCCTCGGGCGCGGTGGAACTGCTGGCGCGCAAGGTTGACGGTTCCGTGATCAATGCCGGCGACGGCGCGCATGAGCATCCGACGCAAGCCCTGCTCGACGCGCTCACCATCCGCCGCAACAAGGGCCGGATCGAGGGGCTCGTGGTCGCGATCTGCGGTGACGTGCTGCATTCGCGTGTCGCCCGCTCCAACATCATCCTGCTGAATACGATGGGCGCCCGCGTCCGCGTCGTCGGCCCGACCACGCTGCTGCCACCGGGCATCGAGCGGATGGGCGTCGAGGTCGCGCGCGACATGCGCGAGGGCCTCAACGGCGCCGATATCGTCATGATGCTGCGGCTGCAGCGCGAACGCATGAACGGCTCCTTCGTGCCGTCGTCGAGCGAATATTTCCACTATTTCGGGCTCGACCAGAAGAAGCTCGCCTATGCCAAGCCGGACGCGCTCGTGATGCATCCCGGCCCCATGAACCGCGGCGTCGAGATCGACTCGATCGTGGCCGACGGCGCCCAATCCCTGATCCGCGAACAGGTGGAGATGGGGGTGGCCGTGCGCATGGCGGTGCTGGAAGCGCTCGCCCGTAACCTGCCGAACGCGTGATGCCGATGTTGACCGATCGCCGCCCCATCCTGCTCGCCAATGCCCGCGTCGTGGATCCCTCCAGGGATTTCGACGGTGTCGGCGACGTCCTGATCGCCGACGGCACCATCCGCGAGACCCGCCGCGGCATTGGCGCAGCCGGCGTCCCCGAGGGAACCGACATCGTCAACTGCTCCGGCAAGATCGTCGCGCCCGGCCTGATCGACATGCGCGCCTTCGTCGGCGAGCCCGGCTTCAGCCATCGAGAGACCTTCGCCACCGCGAGCCAGGCGGCCGCGACCGGGGGCATCACCACCATCATCTGCCAGCCCGACACGGAGCCCGTGATCGACAATTCGGCGACCGTCGACTTCGTGATGCGCCGCGCCCGCGACACCGCGATCGTCAACATCCAGCCGATGGCCGCCCTCACCAAGGGCATGCATGGCCAGGAGATGACCGAGTTCGGCCTGCTCAAGGCCGCGGGCGCCGTCGCCTTCAGCGACGGCGTTCGAAGCGTGACCAATGCGCAGGTGATGCGCCGTGCGCTGACCTACGCCCGCGATTTCGACGCGCTGATCGTACACTTCACCGAGGATCCCGATCTGGTCGGCGAAGGCGTCATGAACGAGGGCGAGTTCGCCTCGCGGCTCGGCCTGATGGGCATTCCGAATGCCGCAGAGGCCGTGATCCTCGAACGCGACATGCGCCTCGTGGCATTGACCGGCGGCCGCTATCACGCGGCCTCGCTGACCTGCGTCGACTCGCTGGAGGTCCTCCAGCGCGCCCGCGACGCCGGGCTCACCGTCAGCGCCTCGGTCTCGATCAACCATCTGGCGCTGAACGAGAACGACATCGGCCCCTACCGTTCCTTCCTGAAACTGTCGCCGCCCTTGCGGACCGAGGACGACCGCCGCGCGCTGGTCGCAGCCGTCGCTTCGGGCCTCATCGACGTGATCATGTCGGACCACAATCCGCAGGACGTCGAGGTCAAGCGCCTGCCGTTCGCGGAGGCAGCACCCGGCGCCATTGGACTCGAGACCATGCTGCCGGCGGGCCTCCGCCTCGTGCACAATGACGAGCTGGACCTGAAGACGCTGATCCGGGCGATGTCGACCCGGCCGGCCGAGATTCTGGGACTGCCTGGCGGAACCTTGCGCGCAGGCAGCCCCGCCGACGTCATCGTGATCGATCCCGACGTCCCCTGGGTGGTCGATCCCGCCGACCTCAAATCGCCCTGCAAGAATACTCCGTTCGACGAGGCCCGCTTTACAGGCCGCGTGGTGCGCACCATTGTCGGCGGCCGGACGGTGTACGAGCATGTCTGACGCGAAATCCAGCCTTTGGAGCTGCCGCCATGGGGCTTGAAGCATTTTTGCCGGTGGCCTTCGTCATCGGCTATTTGTTCGGCTCGATTCCGTTCGGCCTGATCCTGACCAGGCTCGCCGGCACGCAGGATATCCGCTCGATCGGCTCCGGCAGCATCGGCGCCACCAATGTGCTGCGCACGGGGCGCAAGAGCCTTGCCGCGGGCACCTTGCTGTTCGACGCGCTCAAGGGCACTGCGGCGGTGGTGATCGCCGGCTACATCGCAGGTCCCAACGCCGCCATGGTGGCCGGGCTCGGCGCCTTCCTCGGCCATCTCTTCCCGGTCTGGCTCAAGTTCAAGGGCGGCAAGGGCGTCGCCGTCTATATCGGCATCCTGCTCGGCCTGTTCTGGCCCGGCATGGTGGTGTTCTGCCTGCTCTGGCTGGCGACCGCCTTCACCACCCGCTACTCGTCGCTGTCGGCGCTGGTGGCCGCGTTCATCACGCCGATGTTCCTGTGGTGGTTCGGCCACCTCGCGCTCGCAGCATTGTTCGCGGTGCTGACGCTGCTCTTGTTCTACGCGCATCGCGAGAACATCAAGCGGCTGCAAGCCGGCAGGGAAAGCCGCATCGGCGAGAAGGCCTGATCGCGTCGCGAACCTTGTCGCGACAAGCGTCTAAAGCCGGGGCATCTACGGATACCGGAGCCCTCTCTCTGCATTATATCTCAAATCCTGTTCGCAACTGCCCGCGCATTCGCGGCCGGCAGTAGCGAATGGGTTCCATGCCTGTCATCCTGACAGTCGAGATGGCGTTACGCGGTTGCTCGGAATGAGCGAGAAGATTGTCGACGCGCATGATGGGGGTGGTTCGCAGGGTGTTACCCGCACCGCGGCGAGCCGGCTGCTCTCGACGACGGACATCTGGTCCGATGCGCCCTCGCCGCCTCCCGCGCCAGATCCCATTCCGGTTTTGCCGCCGGCACCGCCGCCCGTTGTGCAAGCACCTGCGACGGTCGAGGTCGTGACCAGGGCTGCTCGGGCCGCACCCGCGCCGGCAAGCGCCGAGCAATGGCCGCCGCGCAGACTCTCGCTGGCACTGCAGGGCGGCGGCACCTTTGCCGCCTTTACCTGGGGCGTGCTGGAGCGGCTGCTGGAAGAACCCATTGAGATCGACACCATCAGCGGCGCCAGCGCCGGTGCCATCAATGCACTGCTGCTCGCCTCCGGCCTCGCTGAGGGCGGCCGCGAAGCTGCGCGCAGCCGGCTGAGCCGGTTCTGGCTCCGCCTGATGCACGAGGCCTCGTTCCGTTCGCTGATGCTGGTCGGTGGTTTCTCACCGGCGGGAAGCTCGGTCGCATTCGGGCCGACGCTGCGCTCCGGCCAGTTCGATCCGGTCGATCTCGATCCGCTGCGGCAGGCGCTGTCGCGCGACATCGACTTTTCCGCGTTGCGCGGCGCGGCGTGCCCAAAGCTGCTGATTGCGGCGACGCGGATCCGCGACGGGCAGCAGCAGGTCTTCCGCAATGACGCCATCACCGCCGACGTCGCGCTGGCCTCGACCTGTCCGCCGCTGGTTCATTGCGCCGTCGAGATCGAGGGCGAAGCCTATTGGGACGGCGGCTTCGGCGGCAACCCGCCGCTGCTGCGGCTGGCGCAGGAGACGACGACCTCCGACGTCCTGCTCGTTCAGGTCACGCCGGCGCGCGACAGCTACGTGCCGATCACGCTCGCCGCGATCGACCGCCGGCTCGACCAGATCGCGGCCAACGCCGCGCTCAATGCCGAGATCGCGGCGATCGCATGGGCGCAGGCTCATGCCGCACCGTCGCTGCGCCTCACCAGGATCGCGGCGGAAGATTCCATTGACGGCCTGGCGCAGCGCTCATCCACCGATCTCGGCCGCGGCTTCATTCGCCTGCTGCACCGAAGCGGTCGCGCAGCCGCCGAACGCTGGCTCGGGCAACGTGCAAAGGCAGACGCAACGCCCGCCGCTGTCCCCTTCGAACCCGCGCTAGCCTGAATTCGCCAGCGCGTTCTCCAGGAACCACGCCGCCGCAAGCGCGACCGGATCGTTGCCGAAGCGCGCGATCACCTGCACGCCGATCGGGAGGCCCCCCACCTTCAGCACCGGCACGTTGACGCAAGGATTGCCCATCAGCGTCCACAGCCGGTTGTAGCGGGGATCGCCTGTCGTCGCGAGCGCCTTTGCCGGCGGCGTGCCGGGCGCCGAATAACTCAGGAGCACATCGACACCCTCGAACACCTCGCCGAGCTCGCGGCGGCCGCGGCGGCTGATCCGGCGCGCCTCGTCATATTCCTTCGGCGTCAGATGGGCGGTCGCATCGAGGCTTGCCCGCAGCATCGGCGCGATCTCGTCGTGACGCTCCGAGAACTCCCAGGCCAGCGCACGATGCGCTTCGAAATCCTGGACGATGGGATGGATGCGCCAGGCCTCCTGCACAGCCTCGGGCAGGTCGATCGTCTGCACGCTGGCACCGGCGCGTTCGGCGGCCTTGATCGCGGCCTGCAAGCCCTCTTCAGCCGCCGGCTCGACGGCGCCTGCAAACTCCTGCCTCACCACGCCGATGCGCGGCGCCTTGGCCGGGACGATGCCGGCAAATTCGGTGCGGCCCGTCATCGCCAGGAGGCCACGCGCAAGATCTTCCGCGCGCGCGCCGAACAGGCCGACCGTGTCGAGCGCCCACGAATAGCACTTCACGCCAACCGTCGGCAGCATCCGGAACGACGGCTTGATCGCGGCGGTCCCGCAATAGGCCGCGGGCCGGATCACCGAGCCGCCGGTCTGGGTGCCCAGCGCCAGCGGGATCATGCCGGCGCCGACGGCCGCCGCCGAGCCCGAGGACGAGCCGCCCGGCGTATGGCCGAGATTGTGCGGATTGAGCGTCGGCGTCGGATCGCGCGAGGCGAACGCCGTCGTCGTGGTCTTGCCGATGATGGTCGCGCCCGCCCGCTTCAGCATCATCACAACAGGCGCATCGGCGCGCGGCTGCCAGCCGCGATAGATCTCCGAGCCCATCTCGGTCGGCATGTCAGCGGTGTCGATGATGTCCTTGATGCCGACCGCGATGCCGCGCAGCGGGCCGGACGCTTGCGCCTTCGCGGCTTTGTCATGCCGGACGAAGGCGCGGACGTCCTTCTCTTTGGCCTCGATCGCCACATGCGACTGGGCGATGGCGTCGTCGGGCGAAAGCTCGCCGGCTTCAATGCGGCGCTGGAGGTCGGCGAGTGAGATCATGGCAATACCCTTCTTATTGGGATCGCTTTTAGCATTGGGGCGATGTCGCGCAAGCGCACGTCGCTGTTGCGCAACGCCCTCAGGTTGTTCCATGCTGCGCTTGCAAGGAGACGCCGTGGACGCCATCAATCCCACCGTGGAGCTGACCGAGGCCGAGCGGATCGACCGTCTGCGGCTGATCCGCTCCGACAATGTCGGCCCGCGCACCTTCCGCTCGCTGGTCGATCATTTCGGCACCGCGCGCGCAGCGCTGGAGCGGCTGCCGGATCTGGCGCGCCGCGGCGGTGCGCAGCGATCGGGGCGCATCTGCAGCGCCGACGAGGCGAAGGCCGAGCTGGCGGCTGGCCGCAAGGCTGGCATCGCCTGGCTCGCGCCCGGCGAGGACGGCTATCCGGCGCGGCTGGCGATGATCGACGATGCGCCGCCCCTGCTCGCCGTGCGCGGCGACGCCAAGACCCTGATGCGGCCGATGATCGCGATCGTCGGCTCGCGCAACGCCTCCGGCGCCGGGCTGAAATTCGCGGGCCTGCTCGCGCGCGAGCTTGGCGAGGCCGGCTTCGTCGTCATCTCCGGGCTCGCGCGCGGCGTCGATCAGGCCGCGCATCGCGCCAGTGTCGAGAGCGGCACCATCGCGGTGCTCGCCGGCGGCCATGACTGCATCTATCCGCCGGAGCATGGCGATCTGCTCGCATCGATCCTCGATCACGACGGTGCTGCGATCTCCGAGATGCCGCTCGGCCACGAGCCGCGCGCCCGCGACTTTCCCCGCCGCAACCGGCTGATCTCGGGCGCCTCGCTCGGCGTCGTCGTGGTGGAAGCGGCGCACCGCTCGGGCTCGCTGATCACCGCGCGCATGGCGGCCGAACAGGGCCGCGAGGTGTTCGCGGTGCCCGGCTCGCCGCTCGATCCGCGCGCGGCGGGCGCCAACGATCTGATCAAGCAGGGCGCAACGCTGGTCACCGAAGCTGCCGACATCATCAATGCTGTCGCACCGATCATGGAGCGCCCGCTGATGATCCCAGCGAGCGAGCCCGACAGCGAGCCGTTCGAGACCGATCCGCAAGGTCACGACCGCGACCAGATCATCGGCCTGCTCGGCCCCACCCCGATCTCGATCGACGATCTGGTGCGGATGTCCGGCGCCTCGCCCGCGATCGTGCGCACCGTGCTGCTGGAGCTCGAGCTTGCCGGCAAGCTGGAGCGTCACGGCGGCGGGTTGGTGTCTCTGATCTAGCGATCGTTGCGCTCGTCAAACCGCGCCCGCGCCGAAGCGATCTGTTGCTGATGCGCCATCGCCCACTCGCCGAGCGCTTTCACCGGCTGTTGCAGCCCGCGGCCGAGATCGGTCAGCTCGTAGTCCACGCGCGGCGGGATGGTCGGAAAGATCGTGCGCGTGACCAGCCCGTCACGCTCGAGTCCGCGCAGCGTCAGGGTCAGCATCCGCTGCGAGATGCCGTTGATCATGCGCTTCAGCTCGTTGAAGCGCTTCGGCCCGTCGCTGAGCATCATGATCACGAACACGCTCCATTTGTCGCCGACGCGGGACAGCACGGAGGCGACGTCGCGGCAGTCGGAGTGGTTGGGATCGGGCCTCTCGGTTGGCCTCGACGGAGCAGGCAAACCGGTGTTCTCAGGTTTCAATAATGTGCCCATGGCTCAAAAAAGTGCGTTCTTGCGGGGATTTCGACAGTCACTCATGTAGCGCTGGTTACAAACTTATACCAGGGTGACCCCAAATGAAACTCCTCCATATCGACTCCAGCGTGCTCGGCCCCCACTCCGTGTCCCGGCAGGTCTCCGCCGCCATCGTCGACTGGCTCCGCCAGGCGAGCCCCTCGCTCGAAATCGTCTACCGCGATCTGACCCAGACGCCGCTCGCGCACCTCTCGGGCTCGCACCTCGCCGCCGCGCAAGGCGCACCCGCGCCCGCAGAGCTCGGCCCGGACCTTGCTGCGAGCGCGGCCGTGCTGAACGAGTTCCTCGATGCCGACACCGTCGTGATCGGCGCGCCCATGTACAATTTCACCATCCCGAGCCAGCTCAAGGCCTGGATCGATCGCATCCTGGTGGCTGGGAAGACATTTAAGTATGGCGCGGCCGGCCCCGAGGGTCTCGCCGGCGGCAAGCGCGTGATCGTGGCGATCTCGCGCGGCGGCTATTACGGCGCGGAGACGCCATACGCCGCTGGCGAGCATCTCGAAACCTATCTGCGCTGGGTGTTCGGGTTCATCGGCATTACCAATCCCGAATTCATCTCCGCAGACGGCATCCAGGTCGGGCCCGAACACCGCGAAAAGGCGATCGCCGGCGCGCTTCAGTCGGCCACCAGCCTGCGCGCGGCCTGAGCCTCACGCTGACAACAGCCGCAGCCGGATTCCGGCGGCGGCTGACAGGTCGATCAGGCTAAAACCAGGCGCCCTGAATGCCGAGGATGACGGCGACCAGCGAAATGAACAGGCCGATGCCGGCGAAAAGCGCCACCCCGATGAACTCGGACATGTCGGAGCGTTTGGCGGGAATGGCGGAACGTTCGCTGTAAATGCGCGGTGCTGAAATCGACGAAAAAATGCGAGCTGCCTTTGGCATCGCGGGCTCCCTGAAAATGAGTCTCGTGACCCCTGCCCGTAAAAATGTCTTTGCAGCGCAAGCGAAGGTTCAACGCTTCACGCAAAGGTTCAGAAAATACGCCTCGCAAGACGAGGGAACCATCCGGCGCAACCTGCGTGTGGCGCCGGATGGATTCAATTTTGTTTGAATCGATCAACCGCGATAGATCGGCGCGCCGGCCGGAGCGGCAACTGCGCCGCCATCGACGAAGATCTCCTGGCCCTGGATATGCGCGGCATCGTCGGAGGCGAGGAACAGCACAGTCTTGGAGACGTGATCCGGTTCACCAATACGCCCGAGAGGCGTGGACAACCCGATCCGCTTCTCGAACGCCTTCTCCGCTTCCGGCGTTGCGATCGCCGCGCCCCAGATCGGCGTGCGGATTGCGCCGGGCGCAACCACGTTGACGCGGATGCCGCGCGGCGACAGCTCCGAGGCCATGATCCGCGCCATCGCCCGCACGCCGGCTTTCGCCGCGCCGTAAGCGGAATAGCCGGGAATGCCGAGCACCGAGATCACCGAGCCGTTGAGGATGATCGAGGCGTTGTCGTTGAGATAAGGCAGCGCCGACTGCACCGTGAAGAATACGCCGGTCAGGTTGGTGCTGATGACCTTCTCGAACACCTCCAGCTTCGCCGAACCGAGCGGCGTGCCTCCGGCGCCGGGAATGCCGGCATTGGCGAACACGATGTCGAACTTGCCGAACTTTTCGGCGCCCTGCCTGATCGCGGCTTCCGTCGCTGCGATGTCGGTCACATCGGCGACGAGCGCGAGCGCATTCGGCCCCAGCTCTTTGGCCGCCGCCGCCAGCGTCTCCTTGTTGCGCCCGGTGATCACCACCCTGGCGCCCTCCGCCACGAACAGCTTTGCCGTCGCAAGCCCGATGCCGCTGTTGCCGCCGGTGATCAGGGCCGTCTTGTTTGTCAGTCTCACGCTCGCCTCCAGCAGTTGCATTATGAAACTAGATTGCCATCTAGGGCATTTGGTTTTATGATGCAACCACACAAGCGCGTGATCGGCCCGGCAATCGTGCGAACGCGAATGGGACAGGCGACGATGGTGAAACGAACGAGCTTCGAGGGCGATGCCTGCCCGATCGCGAGGTCGCTGGACGCGCTCGGCGACTGGTGGTCGCTGCTGATCATCCGCGAGGCGCTGTTTGGGCTGCGCCGCTTCGGCGAGTTTCAGAACAAGCTCGGCATGGCGAAGAACATCCTGTCGGCGCGGCTGCGCGCTCTGGTCGACCGCGGCATCCTGGCGACCGCCCCAGCCTCCGACGGCAGCGCCTATCAGGAATATGTGCTGACACCGAAGGGCCGCGGCACCTTCCCGATCCTGGTGGCGCTGCGGCAATGGAGCGAGGAGTTCGACGACCGCCCCGAGGAGATCGCAACGATCTTGGTGGATCGAGAAAAAGGCCGCCCAGTGAAGAAGCTGGAAATGCGCGCGGAGGATGGGCGGCTGCTCACGCCTGCGGAGACGATGGTGAAGCTGCGGCCGGCGCCGCGGCGGCGCTCGGCGTGATGACCGCGCACCGCCTCCCACCCCGCTATGCTCGCAATGCGCGCTGGGGGACTTGTGCAAAATATGGACGCCGTCAAAGATGGTAAGTCCCTCAAAGCGGCATCGCCATGCCCCTGCTCGCCATCATCTATTTTTCCATCTCCGGCACCACCGAGACGCTGGCACATGCAGTAGCGCGCGGAGCTGATGGCACAGCGCAGGTCGCCCTTTGTCGCATCACAGGCGACGATATCGTGTCGGGCCGCTTCCGGAATGAGAGCATATTGGAAACGACGGACCGCGCCGACGCGGTTGCATTCGGCAGCCCGACCTATATGGGCGGCCCCGCGGCGCAGTTCAAAGCCTTCGCAGATGCCTCAAGCGACCGGTGGACCCGGCAGCGATGGTCCAACAAGATCGCAGCCGGATTCACCACCGGCGCCTGCGCAAGCGGCGATCAACTCCACACGCTGACCTACTTTACGATCCTGGCTGCACAGCACGGCATGCTCTGGTGCGGGCTCGACATTCCTGGAGGCGAGGATCCGGGCGGCCGCAATCGCTTGGGCAGCCAGCTTGGCCTCGCAACACATTTGGTGGACGGCGCGTTGCCGCAGAGCGACCTCGACACGGCCGAATATCTCGGCCAGCGATTGGCCAGGATGGCAAGCCGCTAACCTCTCCGTCATTGCGCAATCCAGAATCCCGCCGCGGAAAGATTCTGGATTGCTTCGCTTCAACTGTCTCACCGTCCCCCTGAGGCGCTCGCCCCTTCGGCGAGCCTCGAAGGGCGACGGCCCGGCTGCATCCCGCCCCTCACGACAGCTTGCGCTTGCTGCGCAGCCGCAAATGCTCGTCGGCTTCCAGCTTGGTCATGCCCAGGAGATAATGCAGGACATCGAGCTTGTGACGCTCGGCGAGCTTGCGCAACGCACCGACCTGCTCGGCGATGAAGGCGACGGCCTCGTCCGCGCCCCCCTCCCCCGGTTCCTCGTGACGTGAGCCTCCCGGCACGCCTGATGCGGCGCGCGCCCGTTTCTTTCCCGGCCTAGTCACCAGACCCCACCCGAATCCATGCCCCGCGGAAACATTACGCCGACATCGGCCGCAACTCCAAGGTGGTATTTTGCAACTTTCTCGATATGAAACTTTTCCCATTTGGGAGGGCTTCAACACCCCTCGATTTGACAGCGGAGGTCTCACCACCCATGTTCGGGGCGAAACGGCCGACCCGAGTCCTTTCGTTTTCGGCCCCCAATTTTCCCGTAAGTTACTGGAACTACATGAATATCGTCATTGTGGAGTCGCCGGCGAAAGCCAAGACGATTAACAAATATTTGGGCTCGTCCTATGAGGTTCTGGCCTCGTTCGGCCATGTCCGGGACTTGCCTGCGAAGAACGGCTCCGTCGATCCCGACAGCAATTTCAAGATGATCTGGGAGGTCGACCCCAAGGCGGCCGGCCGGCTCAACGACATCGCCAAGTCCCTGAAGGGTGCCGACCGCCTGATTCTGGCGACCGACCCTGATCGTGAGGGCGAGGCCATCTCCTGGCACGTGCTGGAGGTCATGAAGGAGAAGCGCGCGCTGAAGGATCAGAAGATCGAGCGCGTGGTGTTCAACGCCATCACCAAGCAGGCCGTCACGGACGCGATGAAGCATCCGCGCCAGATCGACGGCGCGCTGGTCGACGCCTATATGGCGCGCCGCGCGCTGGACTACCTCGTCGGCTTCACCCTCTCCCCCGTGCTGTGGCGCAAGCTGCCCGGCGCCCGCTCGGCCGGCCGCGTGCAGTCGGTGGCACTGCGCCTTGTCTGCGACCGCGAGCTGGAGATCGAGAAATTCGTGCCGCGGGAATATTGGTCGCTGATCGCGACCCTGCTGACCCCGCGCGGCGATGCGTTCGAGGCCCGCCTCGTCGGCGCCGACGGCAAGAAGATCCAGCGCCTCGATATTGGAACCGGCGCGGAAGCCGAAGACTTCAAGAAGGCGCTGGAAGCGGCTGCCTATGCGGTCACCGCGGTGGACGCGAAACCGGCCCGGCGCAATCCGCAGGCCCCCTTCACCACCTCGACGCTGCAGCAGGAAGCCAGCCGCAAATACGGCTTTGCGCCGGCGCACACCATGCGCATCGCCCAGCGCCTCTATGAGGGCATCGACATCGGCGGCGAGACCACGGGACTCATTACTTATATGCGTACCGACGGCGTGCAGATCGCCCCGGAGGCGATCACCCAGGCGCGCAAGGTGATCGGCGAGGATTACGGCAACGCCTATGTGCCGGAGGCCCCGCGCCAGTACCAGGCCAAGGCCAAGAACGCCCAGGAAGCGCACGAAGCGATCCGCCCGACCGACATGTCCCGCCGCCCCGACAGCATGAGCCGCAAGCTCGATGCCGATCAGGCCCGGCTCTACGAGCTGATCTGGAAGCGCACCATCGCCAGCCAGATGGAATCGGCCGAGCTGGAGCGCACCACCGTCGACATCACCGCGAAGGCGGGCGGTCGCACGCTGGAGCTGCGCGCCACCGGCCAGGTCGTCAAGTTCGACGGCTTCCTCGCGCTCTATCAGGAAGGCCGCGACGACGAGGAGGACGAGGACTCCCGCCGCCTGCCCGCGATGAGCCCGAACGACGCGCTGAAGCGGCAATCGCTGTCTGTCACCCAGCATTTCACCGAGCCGCCGCCCCGCTTCTCCGAGGCTTCGCTGGTCAAGCGCATGGAAGAGCTCGGCATCGGCCGGCCCTCGACCTATGCCTCGATCCTCCAGGTCCTCAAGGACCGCGGCTACGTCAAGCTGGAGAAGAAGCGCCTGCACGGCGAGGACAAGGGCCGCGTCGTGGTTGCGTTCCTCGAAAGTTTCTTCAGCCGCTACGTCGAATACGACTTCACCGCCAATCTGGAAGAGCAGCTCGACCGCATCTCCAACAACGAGATCTCCTGGCAGCAGGTTCTGAAGGATTTCTGGACCGGCTTCATCGGCGCCGTCGACGAGATCAAGGACCTGCGCGTCGCGCAGGTCCTTGACGTGCTCGACGACATGCTCGGACAGCACATCTATCCGCCGCGCGCGGATGGCGGCGACATCAGGCAGTGCCCGAGCTGCGGCAATGGCCGGCTGAATCTGAAGGCCGGCAAGTTCGGCGCCTTCGTCGGCTGCTCGAACTATCCGGAGTGCCGCTACACCCGCCAGCTCGCCGCCGACGGCGAAGCCACCGCCGACCGTTCGCTCGGCCAGGATCCTGAGACGGGGCGCGATGTCTGGGTCAAGGCCGGCCGCTTCGGGCCCTATATCCAGCTCGGCGAGCCCAAGGATTACGAAGAAGGCGAGAAGCCGAAGCGCGCAGGCATCCCGAAGGGCACCTCGCCCGGCGATGTCGAGCTCGAGCTTGCATTGAAGCTGCTGTCACTGCCGCGCGAGATCGGCAAGCATCCGGAGACCGGTCAGCCGATCACGGCCGGCCTCGGCCGCTTCGGACCGTTCGTGAAGCACGAGAAGACCTATGCCAGCCTCGAGAGCGGCGACGAAGTCTTCGACATCGGTCTCAACCGCGCGGTCACGCTGATCGCGGAAAAGGTCGCCAAGGGCCCGAGCCGCCGCTTCGGCGCCGATCCTGGCAAGGCAATCGGCGATCATCCCACGCTCGGCACCGTCACCGTGAAGAGCGGCCGTTACGGCGCCTATGTCACCGCCGGTGGCGTCAACGCGACCATCCCGGCCGAGTTCGAAAAGGACACCGTCACGCTGGCGCAGGCGATCGCGCTGATCGACGAGCGCGCGGCCAAGGGCGGCGGCAAGACCAAGGCGAAGAAGGCGGCCAAACCCGCCAAGGCGAAGAAGGCTGCGGACGGCGAGGACACCGCGCCGAAGCCGAAGAAACCGGCCGCGAAGAAAGCCGCGGCCAAAACCAAATCCGAATCCACCAGCAAGGCGCGCGCCGGCGTGGCATCGACGGCGAAGACGTCGCCGACCAAGTCCGCCGCCACCAAGGCTCCGGCCAAGAAGAGTGCCGGCAAGACTTGAGATCAAGAATTAGAGGTTAAGTGAAACGCAAGAATGACCGTGGCTTTCCCGACCGGCAAGCCATCGTCGCCTTCATCAAGGCAAATCCCGGAAAGGTCGGGACCCGCGAAATTGCGCGCGAGTTCGGCTTGAAGAACGCCGATCGCGTCGAGCTCAAGCGCATGCTGCGCGAGCTCGCCGACGACGGCACCATCAAGAAGAAACGTCACAAGGTGTCCGAGCCGGACGCGCTGCCGCCGACCCTGGTCGCCGACATCACCGGCCGTGACGGCGACGGCGAGCTGATCGCCTCCCCCACCGAATGGGACGAGGTCGAGAACGGCGAGCCGCCCAAGATCATCATCGAGATGCCGCGCCGGCCCAAGCCCGGCACCACCGCCGGCGTCGGCGACCGCGCGCTGTTGCGCGTCGAGCCGACCAACGAGGCCGAAGGGCCGCAATATCGCGGCCGTATCGTCAAGGTGTTCGACAAGGCCAAGAGCCGCATCCTCGGCGTGTTCCGCGAGCTTCCCGAAGGCGGCGGACGGCTCGTGCCCGTCGACAAGAAGATGGCGGACCGCGAGCTCAACATCGCCGCTGCCGACACCAAGGGTGCGCAGGACGGCGATCTCGTCAGCGTCGACATCGTCCGTACGCGCAGCTTTGGCCTCGCCTCGGGCCGCGTGAAGGAGAAGCTCGGCTCGGTCAAGTCCGAGAAGGCGATCAGCCTGATCGCGATCTACGCCCACGAGATTCCGCTGCAATTCTCCTCCGCCGCGGAGCGCGAGGCGGAAGCCGCCGAGCCAGCCAATTTGAAGGGCCGCGAGGACTGGCGCGACGTGCCGCTTCTCACCATCGATCCACCCGACGCCAAGGATCACGACGACGCGGTGCACGCGCAGCCGGATAACGATCCCAACAACAAAGGCGGCTTCATCGTCAACGTCGCGATTGCCGATGTCAGCTTCTACGTGCGGCCGGGCACCGCGCTCGACCGTGACGCGCTCGATCGCGGCAACTCGGTCTATTTCCCGGATCGCGTCGTGCCGATGCTGCCCGAGCGCATCTCCAACAATCTCTGCTCGCTGGTGCCGGGCGAGCCGCGCGGCGCGCTCGCGGTGCGCATGGTGCTCGGCCCCGACGGCCGCAAGCGCTCGCACAGTTTTCATCGCATCCTGATGCGCTCGGCCGCCAAGCTCAGCTACGCGCAGGCACAGGCCGCGATCGACGGACGGCCCGACGACACCACCGGCCCCCTGCTCGATCCGATCCTGAGGCCGCTCTACGCCGCCTATGCCTGCGCCAAGCGCGCCCGCGACGAGCGCGATCCGCTCAATCTCGATCTGCCCGAGCGCAAGATCCTGCTCAACAGCGACGGCACGGTCGACCGCGTCGTGGTGCCTGAGCGCCTCGATGCGCACAAGCTGATCGAGGAGTTCATGATCCTCGCCAATGTCGCGGCAGCCGAGATGCTGGAGAAGAAGTCGCTCCCGCTGATCTACCGCGTGCATGACGAGCCGACGCTGGAGAAGGTCCACGCGCTCTCCGAATTCCTGGAGACGCTCGACGTCCCCTTCGCCAAATCAGGCGCGCTGCGCCCGACGCTGTTCAACCGCGTGCTGGCCCAGCTCGAAGGCCATGATTATTACCCGCTGGTCTCCGAGGTCGTGCTGCGCGCCCAGGCACAGGCGGAGTATTCCTCCGAGAATTACGGACATTTCGGCCTGAATTTGCGCCGCTACGCGCATTTCACCTCGCCGATCCGCCGCTATGCCGACCTCGTCGTGCACCGCGCGCTGGTCCGCGCGCTTGGGCTCGGCGAAGGCGCCCTGCCCGACAGCGAGACGCCCGAGACCCTGAGCGAAGTCGCCGCGCACATCTCGCTGACCGAACGGCGCGCGATGAAGGCGGAACGCGAGACCGTGGACCGGCTCATCGCCCATCACCTCGCCGATCGCATCGGCGCGAGCTTCCAGGGCCGCGTCTCCGGCGTCACCCGCGCCGGCCTGTTCGTGAAGCTCTCCGAGACCGGCGCCGACGGACTGATCCCGATCCGATCCCTCGGCACGGAATATTTCAACTATGACGAGGGCCGGCACGCCCTGGTCGGCACGCGCAGCCGCACCATGTATCAGCTCGGCGACGTCGTCGACGTCCGCCTGATCGAAGCCGCTCCCATCGCCGGCGCGCTACGCTTCGAGCTGCTGGGGTCGGCAAGCGAGACTGCGCCGCGCGACCGCGGGCGTCCCAACCCGCAACGCCGCCCCTCGCTCAAGGCCCATCCCGGCCGCAGCCCGGATAGAAAACGCAAGCCGGCAAAGCAAAAATCCGGCAAAGGGAAAAAGGCCAAGGGAAACAAGAGCAAGGGTAAGGGCAAGAAGGGCAAGGCATGGTGACGATGAGCACGGCTCCAAAAATCTGGACGCGCGAGGACGGCCTCGTCGAGAAGCGCGACGTCTTTGCCGCCATGAGGCGCGGCTTTCGCGGCCGCTGCCCGCGCTGCGGCCAGGGAAAGCTGTTCCGCGCTTTCCTGAAGACATCAGACAATTGCGCCAAATGCGGTCTCGATTTCACGCCGCACCGCGCCGATGACCTGCCCGCCTATCTCGTCATCGTCATCGTCGGCCACATCGTGGTGCCGGCGGTCCTCTGGATCGAGACCAATTATTCGACACCGGTCTGGATCAGCTTCGCGGCCTATCTGCCGTTCACCTTCGTGGCCTCGCTCGCACTGCTGCAGCCGGTCAAGGGAGCTGTGGTCGGCTTGCAATGGGCTCTGCGCATGCACGGGTTTGACGAGAGCCCTCCGGATGGTATTCCGCCTGTGTAAGCAAGAAGCAAAAGCGGTTTGGGTGGGGATATGACGGATACGGCGCAGGCAGTGGAGAAGGCCCGGGTTCACGAGGAGAAGGAGGCCGATCATCATCCCTACTTCCGCCCGAAGGACGCGGCGACCCTGATCCTGGTCGATCGCAGCAGCGCCGTTCCGAAAGTGCTGGTCGGCAAGCGCCACGACAAGGTGGTGTTCATGCCCGGCAAGTTCGTCTTCCCGGGGGGACGTGTCGACAAGGCCGACCATCGCGTGCCCTGTGCTGCGCCCATCACCGCCGAGCTGGAGGCCAATCTCGCCAAGGGAAGCCCGAAGACTCCCGCCTCGCGCGCGAAGTCGCTCGCTATTGCCGCGATCCGCGAAGCCTGCGAAGAAACCGGTCTCTGCCTCGGCCGCAAGGCGGAGATCAAGGCGAAGCTCGAAGGTCCGTGGCAGCCGTTCGCCGATGCAGGCCTGCTGCCCGACCCCTCCAGCCTGTTCCTGATCGCGCGCGCGATCACCCCGCCGGGCCGGGTCAAGCGGTTCGACACGCGCTTCTTCACCGCCGATGCCTCCGCGATCACCCATCGCGTCGACGGTGTGATCCATGCCGATGCCGAGCTGGTCGAGCTGGTCTGGGTCGAGCTCGGCTCCAAGCCGCTGGCCGATCTGCATCCGATGACGCGCAACGTGCTCAACGAGCTCGACACCCGCCTTGCCACCGGCCCGCTCCGCCACGACGCGCCGGTGCCGTTCTTCCATTTCTACGGCGGCAGGATGCAGAAGGATATTTTGGGCTGAGCTCCGCGACGCCAAGCCTCTTCTTCATTGCGGGATTCCTTTCGTCATTCCGGGGCGCGCGTAGCGCGAACCCGGAATCCATTCCTCCACCGTCTCTGCAGTTCGATGGATTCCGGGTTCGCGCCAAGAGGCGCGCCCCGGAATGACGTGCTGAGATAGCTGTAAAAAACGGAAAATTCTTCCCACCTTCCCTAATGGCGGAGTTCCCCGGCGCACCTATGTCTTTCCGAACGACAATGAAGAAGGACACACCGGGCGATGGCACAACGGCAACTCAAGCTTGGCGCGTTCATGCGCCCGATCAGCATCCACACCGGCGCCTGGCGCTATCCCGGGGCCTGGCCCGACGCCAATTTCAACTTTGGCCATATCAAGCAGCTGATCCGGAAGCTCGAGGCCGGCAAGTTCGACGCCTTCTTCATGGCCGATCACCTCGCCGTGCTGAACATGCCGATCAATGCGCTGAAGCGCAGCCACACCGTGACCTCGTTCGAGCCGTTCACGCTGCTGTCGGCACTCTCGGCGGTCACCGAGCGTATCGGCCTGATCGCGACGGGCTCGACCACGTTCGACGAGCCCTATCACGTCGCGCGCCGCTTCGCCTCGCTCGATCATCTCAGCGGCGGCCGTGCCGGCTGGAACATCGTCACGACGTCGAACCCGGACGCGGCGCTGAATTTCGGCCTCGACGACCACATGGAGCATGCCGAGCGCTACAAGCGCGCCCGCGAGTTCTACGACGTCGTCACAGGCCTGTGGGATTCCTTCGCGGACGATGCCTTCGTACGCGATGTCGAGAGCGGGCTGTTCTTCGATCCCGCGAAGATGCACACGCTCGACCACCACGGCAAATATCTGAAGGTGCGCGGCCCCCTCAACATCGCCCGCCCCGTGCAGGGCTGGCCAGTCATCGTGCAGGCCGGCGCGTCGGAAGACGGCAAGCAGCTCGCGGCCGAAACGGCGGAAGCGGTGTTCACCGGCGGCGGCAGCCTTGCCGACGGCCAAAAGCTCTATGCCGACATCAAGGGCCGCATGGAGAAGGTCGGCCGCGATCCTGAACACCTCAAGATCCTGCCCGGCGCCTTCGTCGTGGTCGGCGACAGCGTCGACGAGGCCAAGGAGAAGCGCGCGCTGCTCGACAGCCGCGTGCATTACGACAGTGCGATCGCCTCGCTCTCCGTCATCCTCGGCACCGACGCGTCCGGCTTCGATCCCGACGGCCCCCTCCCCGAAATCCCCGAGACCAACGCCAGCAAGAGCGGCCGCCAGCGCATGGTCGATCTCGCCGCCCGCGACAAGCTCACGGTGCGCCAGCTCGCCCAGCGCGTCGGCGGCTATGGCGGGCTCTCCTTCGTCGGCACCGCCAAAACCATCGCCGACCAGATGGAGGAATGGCTGGTCGGGCGCGGCTCCGACGGCTTCAACATCATGTTCCCGTTCCTGCCCGCCGGCCTCGACGATTTCGTCGACAAGGTCGTCCCGGAACTGCAGCGGCGCGGGATTTTCCGGAAGGAATATGAAGGGGCCACTTTGAGGGAGAATCTCGGCCTGCCGCGCCCCAAAAACCGCTTCTTCGAGGGAGACTAAGCACCTGCAGCATACAATAACACACTCAAGATCAATAGCTTGTGGCGCAATTCAATAGGAATTGGGGAATTGGCTGCTTCCACCACTTTAAGGCGAATGTTCGTCTTGTAAATTTAGAGTGAATTTGCCACTGTTTGGTAGGCGCTTCGGGCTATTGAGGGTTCATGTCGAGAGATAGCAAGACACCCGCGCACATACTTCGGATATTCGTTAGATCATTGTCCACTGCGAGGATTTGCGCCGCCTGCGTCGTATTGATGGCGAGCCTTCTGGCGTTTGCCCTTTATACGATTGAAGACATTAAGGACGACAGTAAGGTCTGCGTTTGTATATTCGTATGGCCCATTCTCATCATTCTGGTCGTTGGGCTCAAGTTGGTAACGACGAGGAGAGGTAGTGTTAGGCTTCTGCTCCATCGCGCAACCGGCTTACGAATTTTTGCCCGAAGAGAATACCAGAAGAGTTCGGATGTTCTCACCGAAAACTATGTACACGAGGCCAATGATCGTTCGATTCTAGCCCTGCTTATTCTTCTAATCGTTGCAAGCACCGCAATCTGGATGCGCGATAGTGGGATAATAATTCTTTCATCTGGAATCGCGTTCTTATTTTTTCTGCAAACTACCCTAACTGAATATCGAGTTTCGCGAGGATACTTCGGTACCAATCGTGCTGAAGCACTTGAACTTATTTCATTCATTGCAAGAAAACATCACGACGGTGAGGCTCCTCCCGGAACGAAGGTAGGAAAATCCGTTATACGTGATGAAGCTCAGGGCTTGTCTTCGGTAGGTGCCGTGGCCGCACATATTTAGAGGCAACGGTTTGAGGGGCTGTTTAGATTGCGATGAACGATCAAATCTCAGGAGTAATGCGTCAGCTAGCAAATGCGCTTGGAACCCTGTTCCCCGTCAGACTTGCGATCGGCGTAGCGCTAGGCTTTCTGATGAAGACGCTCGTTCACGTTGCTGCTCTTGTAGAAAAGGGCGAGTTGTGGATCGCATTGGACGAGTTTAGCTCCGTTTGGTACGTAATCGTTATAGCGCCCCTGCTCTTTATTAATGTCGTCCTTCGGAGCCGCGACGCACCAGAGCAATCGGCGCACCATGTCAGCACAATCGATCTAATGATTACCCGCTCAGGCTTGCCCCGGGCGCAAGCCAACCAAGTATGGCGATCCCTCATCGAGAAATACTTGACGTCCGTCCAGCCTGACCTGTCGCGTCCTCCACCTCGCCTTGACGTGTTGTTTGAAGAGGCCAAGCGTGAAGTCACCGACACTTCGGATCCTCCGTTGTAGCTTCAAAGCGGGGATCCGATTACGGCCACTTTTTAGCCATAGTCGTGACTTCTGAAGCTTGACTTCCCGCGATTTCTGGCTAGGTTGCCGGCCAACGCGGGCCGTTTGGCCGGCTCCAGATTCCCTTCATTCCTGAGGTTCTGAACATGGCCAAAGCGGTCACCATCAAGGTCAAGCTCGTGTCCTCGGCCGACACCGGCTTCTACTACGTCGCCAAGAAGAATTCGCGCACCATGACCGACAAGCTGGTCAAGAAGAAGTACGACCCGGTCGCGCGCAAGCACGTCGAATTCCGCGAAGCCAAGATCAAGTAAGACGCGGACAAGCGACTGAGTTTTTTGCGGGGCCCTTTCGGGCCCCGTTTTCGTCTTCGACTCCGCTCGTGTCCCGGACGCGGTGCAGCGTGCAACGCTGCTCCGCTGAGCCGGGACCCAGAACGTGACACGACACCATGCAGAGATGGGCCCCGGCCCCGCCGCACACCGCGCCGGACGATGCTTCGCATCGCCGAAGCGCTACGCGGCGCACGGGGCACGAGCGCTGAGCTAGGCGTACCGTCGAACTGTTGGCGTCCGCCATGCGCGCAGAAGACGACGTCGAAGCCGAAAGGGGTCCATGTCAACCTCGGGCAGCCAGCGGACCTCGAGGGACGACGTTGATCCTCATCAAGCGGCGAAGCCGCGCAGTTCTCTACGCTCAATCGAAATTGCCCGGGAGAAGCGCAGCATGCTTCCCTTTACGCTTGAGCAGTTCCTCAGCTGACGAGGCCGGATTGACGCCCTCAATCGAATTGCGTCCATGATCGCGACAAGCAGCAGCGACCGCTGAGAACGGGCAACCCGGCATGCCTTCAGGCAACAGGATTTGGAAGGCAGTCGTTGCAGGGGCGTGCGGAAGCATCGTGCATTCGCTGCTGATGTACTCCAAGTCCTGGGCCGGACTACTTCCGTCATTCGAGCCCTACGAAAGTCTCCAGACGACGCTGAGCCACGCGGCCGGCACTGCAGTTCATCCCGTGGTGCCTTGGCTGCTGTCATTCCTGAATGGCTCAACCCTCGTCAGTCTCGCCTTTGGACACCTTTATCGGTGGCTGCCGGGCAATATTGGAGCGATCAAAGGAATCGCCTACGGCGTGCTCGGATGGGCGATGATGGGGCTGGTGTTCTTTCCCATGATCGGACTTGGATTTTTCGCATTCCAGGTTGGACTTGGCGTTTCGCCGGCATTCTTCTCGCTAGCGATGCTCCTGGCTTACAGCGTAGTCCTGGGCATCGTTTACGACGCACTCAATTCCTGACTTGCTGGAATAGGAGATCAGGCCACTCCGCTTTGGGTCAAACATGGCCGTTACTTTGCCGGCGGTTTCCTCCGCCCGTTGATTCAGCTCAACAAGCTCCCGGTCGACGTTGTTACCAAGTTTCAATCGAGACCCCGTCGCAAAGCGTTTGACCATCTTCAACACAATGCTCATCGCGGCGCCCGGACCGGTCGACACGTCGCCGTATCACCACTACGGCCGCAGGACACCCTATGATGCACCACTTTCTCGCGCTGACCGCCCCAACCCCGTATCTGTTTTTCACCGGAAAGGGCGGAGTCGGTAAGACCTCTCTTGCGTGCGCCACCGCTATTGTCCTTGCCGACCGTGGACTTCGCGTTCTGATCGTCAGCACCGACCCTGCGTCCAACCTCGATGAGATGCTCGAAGCCACTCTGACCGATCGCCCGACGCCGGTGCCAAACGTCGCCGGACTTTCGGCGATGAATATCGATCCCGAGGCCGCTGCCGAAGCCTATCGCAGCCGGGTCCTCGAACAGCTCGGCCCCGAAATTACCGCGGACGAACGATCGACCGTGCGCGAGCAGCTCTCCGGCGCCTGCACCACCGAGATAGCCGCCTTTGACGAGTTCGTGGGCCTGCTGGACGGCGATGTGACGGGGTTCGATCACATCATATTCGATACCGCTCCGACCGGTCACACGCTACGTCTCCTCAGCCTGCCAAAGGCATGGACCGGCTTTCTCAAGGACAACGATCGGGGAGCGTCCTGTCTCGGACCGCATTCAGGTCTGACGATGCAGGAAGACCGCTTTCGCAAGGCGCTTCAGGCCTTGGGCGATTCCAAGCAGACCACCATCATCTTGGTCACCCGCGCCGATCGCGGCGCCGTCCGCGAGGCAGCGAGGACATCGGGCGAACTTGATGGGCTCAATCTATCGAATCAGTTTCTCGTGGTGAACGGGCGCTTCCACGCCGCGGACCCGACTGATGTCGTTGCAGTTGCCCTTGAGCGGGATCAGGACGAGGCGCTGGCCGCGATGCCGGCATCGCTCACGAAACTGCCGCGAGACGAAATTCCTTTGCTTGGCTTCGACATCGTCGGCGTGACGGCTCTGAGGGCGCTGCTGTCGCCCTCCAACCAACCATCGATCGTCTCCACCGAGAGAAGCACCGAGCCGATCGACCTGCCGGGCCTCGACCGGTTGGTTGATGACATCGCGCAGGGCAAGCGCGGCCTGATCATGGTCATGGGCAAGGGCGGCGTCGGAAAGACGACGCTTGCTGCCGCCATCGCGGTAGGGTTGGCGAAGCGGGGTCATGCCGTCCATCTCAGCACGACCGATCCCGCAGCTCACGTCAGTTTCGTCGTCGATGGCGTCATGCCAGGTCTGACGGTCGACCGGATCGATCCCCGGGTCGAGACGGAGCGCTATGTCGAGAAAATATTGGCGAGCCGTGGCCGTGACCTCGATGCGCAGGGCAAGGCCCTTCTGCTGGAGGATCTAGCTTCGCCGTGTACCGAGGAGGTCGCTGTTTTCCATGCCTTCTCGCACGTTGTTGCGGAGGCCCGGAGCGCCTTCGTGGTGCTCGATACGGCGCCGACAGGCCACACGCTGCTCCTGCTGGACGCCACCGGCGCCTATCATCGCCAGATGACGAGCCAACTCGCACCGAGCGGTCCGGGACGGATCGTTACCCCTCTGATGAGGTTACAGGATCCAAGCCATACAAAGGTGATTCTGGTGACGCTGCCGGAGACGACGCCGGTTTCCGAGGCCGCCTCCCTTCAGGATGACTTGCGGCGTGCCGGAGTCGAGCCCTATGGCTGGGTCATCAATAAAAGCCTCACCGTCTCGGGGACCCGCGATCCGCTGTTGCGGCTTCGGCTCGCTGCGGAGCGGACGCAGATAGCTCGGGTTCAGGACGGGCTCGCAAAACGTGCCTTCATCGTCGGCTGGCGAAGCAAACCACCTATCGGTGTGGACGAACTTCGAACGCTGTCATGAACCCCGCTCGAGGGTGATGATGACCGCTCGCGGCCAGAAGCCTGCAATTCAGGTCGGGCCCTGGGACCTCAGTTGTCATAACCGCGATGATCTGTCTTCGGCCGCAGAGCTCGGGCAACGTTACCCGACAGCGACGGACCAAGTGTGACCCACCTCGCAGAGCGCCATGGGCGCCTTCACTAATTCCAGCGGGATCGTTGCATGAACCCGGTCCACTGCCGTGAAGAGCCATTTGTCCCTGCTGGATCCGCTGCGCTTCGCCGCCGCCCTCGGCGTTGCCATTTTTCACCAGATGTTCTGGTCCTGGGCCTGGACCTCGATCGGCGTCCCGGGCTTTGAACGCACCGTCGCCGCCGATGTTCTCTACCCCTCCGCCGCACCCTTCACCTGGTTCGGCTGGGTCGGCGTCGAGATCTTCTTCGTCATCTCCGGTTTCGTCATCGCCAATTCGGCGAGCCAATCTTCGCCCGGCGCGTTCCTTCTCGGCCGCGCACTCAGGCTTTATCCGGCAGTCTGGGTCTGCGCCACTGCGACCTTGCTCGTTCTGCTGCTGTTCGGCAGCGGCCCGGCCTCCGAGCTCATCCTGCCCTACGTCCACGCCATGCTGATGGTGCCCAAGGGCGTCACGGGTCAGTGGCTCGACGAGGTCTATTGGACGCTGGCCGCCGAGACCGCGTTTTATGGCCTCGTATTTTGCGCCATGCTGACGCGGAGGATCACCCTGCGGCACCTGGCCTTTGGTCTCACCATCTACAGCGCCATCTTCAACGCCGCCGCGTTGCTGGTGATGTCGAGCACGACGCCATCCGACCTGCCCTATCTCGTCATCCTGATGTTCCGGGTGCCGTGCGCGGCCTTCCTGCTCAGCCACGGCTGCTTCTTCGCGCTGGGAATCTGGCTGTTCATCTCCGCGAACAGGGAACTGACGGCGCTCGAGAAGATCGCATTGGCCGTCACCTGTGTCTCGGGCGCAGCGGAGATCTACTTCTTCGCCTCGTTCTTCCTGACCTCGATCCCCGCCATCGCGGATCAATCCGCGCTTGCGCCGATCATGGTCTGGGCGGCCGCGGTGCTGTTGATCGCCCTCGCCGCGAGGCGAAACAGGCAAGCTGCGGACACCGCCTCTCCTGAAGCACCGGCCTATTTGCGAACGTTGGGACTGATCACCTACCCGCTCTATCTCACCCACAACGTCATTGGCGCGGCGATCATTCGTGCGCTGGTCGAGGGCCGGCCTGGACCCGACCTCGGCTCTCTGGATCGCGCTGGCCCTTCTGATCCTGGTCTGCTGGTTCATTTGCGCGAAGATCGAGCCAGCGGTCAGGCGCGCGCTGACCGAAGTCCTTGCGCATTTCGGAACGCTGCCGCAGCGGCAACCGGCACCGCGCCGCTCAGTGCTGGCCCGCGGGCTGCGCCTTCCGCGGCCCGTCGCAGTCAAGGTGAGCGTCGCGGCGTCCTAGCTGCTCTCTGCCGTCCTACCTCACCGCGAACGGCGCCTGATAAGGCCGCCCGAACGGGACGCCGTTGATCACGGTCTGGATCGGCTTGAGATAGGCCTTCCCTTCCCTCTTGTTGTTGCGGGTGTCGAGGAAGCTGACCGGCCCCTCCACCAGCTCCATGATGGCGACGTCGCCGGGGGCACCGACTTGCAGCGTGCCGATCTTCGGCGCCCGGTCGATGATCTTCGCCGGCGCCGTGGTCGCCATCGCGACCACCTGCTCCAGCGTGAAACCGAGAATCATGAACTTGCTCATCACGTTGGGCAGGAACGGAATGCCGGGCGAATTGCCGGAGAAGACGTGGATGTCGGAGGAGATCGTGTCCGGCGTGCAGCCGCCGGGGATCGCCACTTCCGCCACGGTGAAATCGAAGCTGCCGCCGCCGTGACCGACGTCGAACATGACGCCGCGCTGCTTGGCGGCAAGGGCCGCCGGCAGCAGCTTGCCGTCCTGGACGATGTTGGTGAAGACGTTCGACATGTTGGGCGCGCCTGAATAGGCATGCGTCAGCACGTCGCCCGGGCGGAGCAGGTCGAGAATCTGCGACATCAGCTCCTTGGTTTCGACGCCGCCGATATGCACCATCATCTTGGCCGGCCAGCCGCACATCTCGCAAGCCTGGATGCCGCGCTTCAGCGGCTCGAGCCCGTGCTTGTAGATCACGTTCTCCGACATCCGCACCTTGACCCCGAGCAGGAAGTCGGCGTTCTCGGCGAGCGCCATCGCGCAGGCTTCGGTCTGGGCGACGTCGATATTGTACAGCTCAGCGGCCGGGAACGCCGACAGGCCGTTATTGGCGATGTGGACGAAGGCGTACATCCGCGCCCGCGTCTGGGCCACGATGAACCGACGCAGCGCCGCCAGATTGTTGACCCCGGCATCACCCGCCGAGACGACGGTCGTCGTCGCCTGGAATTGCACCAGTTCGTCGGCGGGAATGCCGATCGCCGAGCCGTAAGGATAGACGTGGGAATGCAGATCGATGAGACCGGGCATCACGAGCTTGCCTGAGGCGTCGATGCTCTTCAGCGCACGCTCGGCGGGGATCGTCTCCTGCACCGTCTCGACGACGCCCCAGCGGATGCCGATGTCGCGTTTGGCGCGCAGCGACTGGCTGGGGTCGAGCACCTCGCCGCCGCGGATCACCAGATCGTATTTGTCGTTCGGTCCCATCGCGGCCCGCACCGGCGCGGTGAGGCCGACGGCGGCAGCGGATGTCGAGAGTGCCAGGAAATCGCGGCGTGACAACGCGGACATGATGGTCCCCCCTGTGCTTTTTGTTTGCGGCTATGGCCGGATTCGGCGAGCAGCTCCGCCTTTGGCGCCAACGCAGGCGTTCAGCGATGGGCCAAAACCATTGTGCTCGGAACACCGATCCTATGACTGGATACGAGCCCTGAGGAGCGGCGAAATTTTCGAGAACCGCATGAACCTTCTCGAAGCAGCATCGACTAAGCGACCGCATCCGCTGGGTCGCTTGGTGACCAGGGCCTCTGAGCAGACACGAGAGTTAGCGTCGCGGCGTTCGTCCGCGTATCCGATCAAAGCCCTGCTTGATCGCTGCGAAGCGCTCGTCGATGAATTGTTCGTGCTCGGTATCGGTGAAAATGTAAGGCCAGTCGTTTTCGATGGCCTCGCAGACCAGCTCGCCCACATAGAGCGGATCAATGCCGCGGCTGATCCGTTCCTGGAATACCTTGATGAACTCGGCGCGGGGGCCTTCCGTCGGCGGAGGATTGCCGACCGCCCCGGCAAATCGCTGCGGCACATTGCGCCGGGAGTTCATGATCTGCGTGCGGACGATGCCCGGACACAGAACGGAGACCCCGATCTTCCTTGGCGCGAGGACCTTACGCATCCCTTCTGACAGCGCCACCACTCCGTATTTGCTCACATCGTACGCTGGGCTTGTTCCCGTAATCAGGCCGGCGACGGACGCTGTGGAAACGACCTGCCCTCCTTCATCGTGCGCTTCGATCAGCGGACCGAAAATCTCGAAGCCCCAGATTACCGATCTCAGGTTGACGCCGAGGACCCAGTCCCAGCCTGCATCAGTCCACTCACCATAGGGGCCACCGCCCCCGACGCCCGCATTATTGACCAATATGTGGATCTTGCCGTACCGCGCGACGGCCGCGTCCGCTGCCGCTTGAAGCTCGCCTTTGAGCGAGACATCGGCTTTCACGCCATCGACGTCGACGTTGGTCCTTGTCTTCAGGTCCGCGACCGCCTTCTTCAGCGCCTCTTCCTCGATGTCGCAGAGCATGACCTTCACCCCCGCCTGCGACAGCGCGGTCGCGATGCCAAGGCCGATCCCCGAGGCAGCGCCTGTCACGAAGGCGGTCCGTCCAGCCAGGTCTTTCATGGGCTTGCCCTCTTGCTTTCGATGAACAAATTTGTCGCCAAGCCACGCCGCAGAGTGCCGAAATGAACTCGCGTCGTCTCACGCACCCTGCGCCAAGCCTGGGAAAATCGATCGCCAGTTTCAAATTAGCACAGTGGAAACCGGATGGATAACGAGGATGGGGTCGGCTTTCGGAAGCGTTGGCTCCACGCCGACCATGACATTCGCGTCGGTTTGGCCGAGGGGCTCCGACTTCCGCTCTCCTCCTACAAACAGTCATCGTTACCGGACGTCGACAGATCTCAAACAGACCAACAGCGGAAGCCCGGATTCGCGCGCGGGGGCGAGGCCTACCTATCAATGGGCGAGAATGTGCGCACGACCTCATACATGCCCGGCTCAAATTTCGCGATCGTGAGCGCCTCTTCGAGAAAGGGTAGCGGTCCAGGATCCTGGCGCATGGCCTCATAGTCTTCCGCGCTGCGCCACTGCGCATACATGGTCACCTTCGTGCCGTCGAGGCTCCGATGAAGGGTCGAGGAAACAAAGCCAGGTGCCCGGCTGACGAATTCATCGGTCGCGCGCGCAAGCAAATCGAGGAGCCGGTCCTGGTTGGCTGGATCTACCGTGAAGACATTTATTAGGCTGATCATGCCGGTTCGGTCCTCTCTTTTGTTGCCTGATGCCTTGCCTATCACGAAGGGGGGAGTTCCAATAGGACCGTCGCCATTTCAGCCTCGCGCCGGATCGACCGCCCGAGGTCGTTGCTGGACGCAAACGACGCGCCCCTGAGAGAACACTATCAAACCAAAGGTAGGCCGCACCGGGTCAAGGCCATTGATGCCCGTTGCGGGTCACAAGCTGTCGATTGCGACGAAGCAACGCGGCGTCCGCTCCAAACTCTGAAGCGGACGTTTGAGGCCCTCCTCGCGCCTACGCCGTCCGCAGCACCGGCGCCGGCGGTTGCGACGGCCTGACGAGCGCGAACGCGACTTGCACGATGCCGCCGGCAAGGCCGAGCGCGACGCCAATGCGCCAGGCTATGGTGTAGGCGCCGAGCGCGTCGTAGAGCACCCCTCCTCCATAGGCACCGAGGAAGCTGCCGGTCTGGTGGCTCTTGAAGGCGAGGCTCTGGATCATCGCCCCTCCCCAGCCCGGCGCGAGTGAGGTGTGCGTTGTGCCACTTCATAGCTCACAGGGAACCTTTTCAGGGTGGAGCGGTTGGCGTGCGATGGCGCGACCGGAGGTACGGCCGCCGCTGATGAAGACCGCGTGGACCAGTGCCCTGAGCGGCTGTTCGATGCAGTGTCGTCCTGCGCCCCCGCAGCTGAAATCGGTGCACGCTCAGCGGACGACGGGGACAGGGACAGCAAAATGAGGCCTGTAGCGCGACAGCCCTTCAAACCTCGCACTCCCGAAGAACTGATGGCGCTGCTTGGTGCAGTAGCGACCGCGATTCTGACTGTCATCATTATCGCGATGCTCTATTTCGGCCGGGATATCTTCGTGCCCGTTGCGCTGGCTATTCTTCTCAGCTTCGTGCTGGCGCCGCTGGTCGGACTATTGCAACGGAACCATGTCCCACGGGGATTGGCAGTCGTGAGCGTGGTTGTCGTTGCGTTTATGCTGATCTTCGCGATGGGAAGCCTTCTCGCCACTCAGCTGACGCAGCTGGCCGGAGATCTGCCCCGATATCAATCGACGATCAGCGAAAAGATCCAGGCTTTTCGGGATACCAAGGCCGGGAGGAGCACGCTGGAGCGTGCTTCCGACATGCTGAAGGATCTCAGCAAGGAGCTCGATAAACCGAAGGATACCCCATCCGTGCCCAGGACTGGCATAGTCCCTGGCTCAAATGCCTCCGCGCCACCGGTCCCGGTCGAGGTACGCCAGCCCGATCCGGGCGCGTTGGAAAGTCTGCGAACCTTGATTTCTCCGCTCATTCATCCGCTCGCGACCACCGGCATCATCATCATTTTCGTCATATTCATTCTTATTCAACGTGAAGATCTTCGTAACCGCTTCATTCGGCTGGCGGGCTCGTCGGATCTGCAGCGTACGACCGCTGCGCTGGACGATGCAGCGAGCCGCCTCAGCAAGCTGTTTCTGACCCAGCTCATCCTGAACGGCGCATTCGGCGTCGTGATCGGCACTGGCCTCTGGTTCATCGGAATCCCGAGCGCGATTCTTTGGGGCATCCTCGCGGCTGCGCTTCGCTTCGTTCCCTATGTCGGCGCCGTTATCGCCGCCGCATTCCCGCTGGCGCTCGCGGTGGCCATCGATCCCGGCTGGTCGATGCTGCTTTGGACTCTCGCTCTGTTTCTCGTCGTTGAACCGCTCGTGGGCCATGTCGTCGAGCCGATGGTTTACGGGCGCAGCACGGGGCTTTCGCCCGTTGCCGTGGTCGCGTCGGCAACGTTCTGGACAGCGCTTTGGGGACCAATTGGGCTCGTTCTTGCGACCCCCCTCACGATATGCCTCGTGGTGCTCGGGCGGCATGTGGAGCGATTGGAATTTCTTGACGTCATGTTCGGAGACCGGCCGGCGCTTTCTCCTCCGGAAATATTCTATCAGCGGATGCTGGCGGGGGATCCGACCGAAGCGGCCGAAAAAGCCGAAGAGTTCCTGAAAGAGCGTTCGCTGGCTTCGTATTATGATGAGGTGGCCCTGAAGGGTTTGCAGCTGGCGCAAGCCGACGCCGAGCGCAATACGCTCGACCAGGAACGTCTCACGAAGATTCGAGACGCCGTCAGCGAATTTGCCGCCGATCTTGCCGATCAGGACGAACGGCCGCCAACGAAGAGCAGTTCAACCACCGATGCGGAAGCATCGTCGGCAGTGGAAGGCGTTGCAGAGAATGCCGCCAATGAACACTTGCCTTACCTCCGCAGAGAGAGTCTCCCGCCGGATTGGCAGGGTGAACACCCCGTCCTCTGCGTGGCCGGACGCACCCTGATCGATGAGGCGGCCGCGATCATGCTGGCTCAGCTCTCGACTGAGCACGGCCTCGCTGCGCGAGTCGAAGGGGCAACATCGCTTTCCACAACGAATGTCTTTCGCCTGGATACAACGGGCGTTGCGATCGTCTGCGTGGTCTATCTCGATGCCCACTCTGCGGCACACATGCGGTACTCCGTCCGGCGTCTGAGGCGGAAATTGCCGAAGGCAACCATCATCCTGGGTTGCTGGGTCAAAGACATTGACCCGGCTGCCCTGGAACTGCTTCGGGAAGGCATTAGAGCTGACCTCGTTGCGACGAGCATCGGCGAGGCTGTCAGGCTGTGCATCGAAGCGACGGGGATAACGGAACAGGGACACGAAGCCCCCGGGCAGGATAAATCCACGACGGCTGCGGCGTGAGATTTTCCCTCGCGGCCATCGATTGCACGAGGGAGCCATTATCCCAAGAGCTGTTCATCCAGCTGCAGATGTCTTCCTGATGCGCCCGCACAATTAGCAGCGCTTCAACGACAGACCCTGGCTGCAGAGCGCAGCTCGACGGGCTTGCGCTGCCCTCTTCCTGCTACGCCGTCCGCAACACCGGCGCCGGCGGCTGCGACGGCCTGACCAGCGCGAACGCCACCTGCACGATGCCGCCGGCAAGGCCGAGCGCGACGCCGATGCGCCAGGCCATGGTGTAGGAGCCGAGCGCGTCGTAGATGACCCCGCCTCCGTAAGCACCGAGGAAGCTGCCGATCTGGTGGCTCATGAAGGCGAGGCCCTGGATCATCGCCTGCCAGCGCAGGCCGAACATCTCTGCGACGGCGCCCGCGACCAAGGGGCCGACGCCCATCCACAGGAAACCCATGATGGCGCCGAACAACAGCGTCGAGAACGGCGTCGCCGGCAGCACGAAATACCAGGCGAGCGCGAGCGAGCGCAGGATGTAGATGCCGCCCAGCAGCGCCAGCTTGTTCCAGCGCTGGCCGGCCCAGCCGAAAAACAGCGAGCCCAGCACGTTGAAGCCGCCGATCATGCCGAGCGTCTGCGCGCTGAGCATCGGGTCGAGGCCGCAGATCGCCAGATACGAGGGCAGATGCGTGGTGAGGAAGACGAGCTGCATGCCGCAGACGAGATAGGCGCAGGTCATCACCACGAAGGAAGCATTGCCGAACGCGGTTCTCGCCGCCGTTGCGGCCGAGGCGTCGCCGATGTCATCGGCGGCCGGCTTCGGCAGCGGGATCTTGTCGACGCGGCCGGCATACCACGCCGCGGGAATCATCAGCACCGACATCACGACGAAGCCGGCAAGGCCGATGCGCCAGCCGAAGCCCTCGTTGAGCAGCTGTCCGATCGGCGCCGACAGCAGCGCGCCGAGCGAGCCGGCGCCGGAGACGATGCCGAGCACGGTGGAGCGCACCGTTGCGGGCACCGCGCGCGCCGCCACCGACATCGCGATCGCGGCAGCAGTGCAGGCCATCGACGTCCCGATCAGCACGCCGCCGCCGATCATGATGCTGACGAGGCCGCCGGCGGTCGCCATCAGCGCGAGCCCTGCGATGTACATCAGCGAGCCCACGATCATGATGGGACGGAAGCCGTAGCGCACGGTCATGGCGCCGGCGAGCGGCTGCAGAAAGCCCCAGGCGAGGTTCTGCACCGCCAGCGCCAGCGTGAAATCCGAGATCGAGATATGGATGTCGCGCGTCAGCGGCTGCATGAAGATGCCGAGCGACTGCCGCAGCCCCATGCTCAGCGTCAGCATGATCGAGGCGCCGATCAGGATGGGCAATGTCGGACGCAGGACCTGCAACAGGGGCATTTTCTTCTCCCTCGTGGGCACGGCGCCAACGCCGTCGTCTGCTTTTGCCGCTGATTTTGGTTACACAGACCTGTGTACTTAGGCTATGAATGGCTGTTGCTGTCAAGCGAACAGGATGCATTCCGCTGCATGGCTCCCCCGCCCGCCCCACAGACGATGAAAGAGCGGATCCTTCAGACCGCCGACAAGCTGTTCTATCTGCAAGGCATTCGCGCGGTCGGCGTCGATACCATCGCGGCCGAGATCGGCATCAGTAAGCGCACGCTGTACAACCACTTCCCTTCCAAGGACGCGCTGATCGCAGCGTATCTCGAGCGCCGCTTCGTCCACGCCCGCCCCTCCGACAAGCCGCCGGCCGAGCAGATTCTCGCGACCTTCGATTCGCTGGAGCGGCGCTTTGCCGCCAAGGATTTTCGCGGCTGCCCGTTCGTGAACGCGGTGGCCGAGCTCGGGCCAACGGACCGCGCGGTGAAGAAGATCGCGGTGGCCTTCAAGGAGAGCCGCCGCCTCTGGTTTCGCGACCGGCTGAACGAGCTCGGCGTTGCCGATGCGGACGCGCTGGCGACGCAGCTCGTGCTGCTGGTCGACGGCTCCATCGCGCAGGATCTCGTGCGTGATGATCCCGCCATGGCGCGCGCCGCGAAGGAAGCGGCGAAGGTGCTGTTGCGCAATGCGGGGGTGGATGTGGGGGATGAGGCGGAGAGCGAGGCGTAGGCGCGCTCAACGCTGGCGGGCTCCCTGAGGGAGTGGACAACAATCTGCTCGCCAACCTAAGATTGGAGGCCGAGATGGGGGGCATGATATGAAGCGCTTGGTTGCAGCCGCCTTCGTGATGACTTTGCTGTCAGACTTGGCTCCTGCCAATGCGCAGAACCTCGCCCTATCACCATGTACTCGCTACACAGCCCCAGGCACCTCCTGCGCATGTAATCACGGAGTGATGCGCGGACGTAATGCGTGGGGCAAGCCGGGCTGGCACATGGACGAGCGGCAGCACATGATCAGGGATGGATGGAGCGCAACTTACTACAAGGGCACCCACAACGCTGTGTGTTCTCGGTCATAAATGGTTTGCTGCCCTGAGAGGAGTGACGGCAATCCCTGAAGGGGGCGGACCAACGGCCCCGAGCTACAGAACATCGAGCAGGGACCGATATGTCTCTGCATGAAAACATCGACATCTCGCGCAACATTTCTGCGCTACGGGAAACCTAAAGTCGATGGACGGTCGATGAACGTTCACTAATCTCGGGGAGCCTCCCTCCCCTGTACAGAAGGACTGTTGGTTGAGCCGCCACATTGCCCTTGCCGCTTTTGCAACCTTGTTCGCCGGTCCACTCGCCGCTTCGGAGCCATTTGCGATTGGCTTCTCGTTCAAAGGCACCACAGGTTGCAAGACGTTGTTTCCCAACCCTGAAATCAGGCTCCAAAATCTTCCGGCGGGCGGATCGCGCGTTCTTATCCGCCTGCGTGGCGATCAAGGCTGGGAGCTGGGCGGACAGGAAATTGCACTTCCCGCCTCCGGAACTGTGCCTGCGGGCGCAATCCATACATTCGGACCATGCAACCCGGGATCATTTACGTATCAAGTCATCGTAAAATCTGCCACGGGCGCAAAAATTGGTGAGGCGGAAGCCTCAAGGTTATTTCCGGATCAATAGACTCACTGCCTTGAACGCCGCGGATCGGAGTCCCTGAGGACATCGACAAACGGGTTTGCGTGGGCGGCGAACTGTCGAAGCTGGCGAAGCAGTGACGTTTGAGCGGAGACGCTGCAGCGTACTGGATTCCCCGCCGGAGCCTGTCATCGGGCTCGCCGAAGGCGAGACCCGGTGGCGGGGAATGACAGCGGAGCTTGTGGTGGGACTTCACGCCCACAACCACGCCCTGCCCGATCCTGCCAAAATGCGCCTGTTTTGCCCGACGTGTCAAATGCCCGGGCCGTCGGCACGGGCCGCCTTGCCTCCCCGGCATAAGCCCTTGATCCGACTAGCGCCGGCTACTGTGCATGGGGTTGTTTTCGCAAATTTTGCGCAGGCCGGCCCTCACGCCGCCTGCGACACCACGCGATTGCGCCCGTCGTGCTTGGCGCGGTAGAGCGCGGTGTCGGCGCGCTTGAGGACGTCGGCGACCGCCTCGCCCTTCTGCTCCAGCGTGGTGAGGCCGATCGAGATGGTGACCTCGATGCGCTTGGTGCCCTTGTGGATCGCGAACGGCTCGCCCGCGATCGAGCGGCGCAGGCGCTCGGCGACCATGCCGGCGACGTGGAGATCGGTCTCGGGCATCACGATGACGAACTCCTCGCCGCCGTAGCGGCAGGCGAGATCGATGCCGCGGATCGACTTGCGCACCCGCACCGCGAACTCGCGCAGCACGTCGTCGCCGGCATCGTGGCCGTAATTGTCGTTGATCGACTTGAAGAAGTCGATGTCCAGGATCATCAGCGCCAGCGGCTTGCCGCGGGCCGCGGCCTGCTCGGCGAGCGTCGCCAGATGGCTCTCCATGTAGCGGCGATTGTGCAGGCCGGTGAGCGCGTCGGTGATCGCCATCTCGATCGAGTTCTGCACGTTGTCGCGCAGATGATCGGTGTAGCGGCGGCGGCGGATCTGGGTGCGGGCGCGCGCCAGCAGCTCGGTCTTGTCGATCGGGCGCAGCAGATAGTCGTTGACGCCGATCTCGAGCCCACGCAGCAGCCGCGTCGAGTTCTCGGGGTCGGCGATGGCGAGGATCGGCACGTGCCGCGTGCGCTCCAACGAGCGCGCCTGGCTGCACAGGCGCAGGCCATCGAAATTGTTGAGGTCGAGCGAGACGATCAGGAGGTCGTAATTGCCCTCCGCAGCGTGGAACAGCGCCTCCGTCGGGTTGGGCTCGACGTCGATGGTGTGCTCGGCGGCGAGGATCGTCGCCAGCCGCTCATAGGAGGACTCGCGGTCGTCGACCAAGAGGATGCGGCCGCCCTTGCCGGTGTCGGCGACGGCGCTGCGCTCGGGCGCCTGCATGCCGATCTCGAGCGAGGTGATGGCGCGCATGCGCAGCTCGTCGGTCATCATCTTCAGACGTGTCAGCGAGCGCACACGCGCGATCAGCACGACGTCGGAGACGGGCTTGGTGAGGAAGTCGTCGGCGCCCGCTTCCAGCCCGCGGTTGCGGTCGGAGGGGCTGTCGAGTGCGGTGACCATGACGACGGGAATGTGGTGCGTCGCCGGATCGGTCTTCAGGCGGCGGCAGACCTCGAAGCCGTCCATGTCGGGCATCATCACGTCGAGCAGGATGATGTCGCATTCGGCGCGGCTGGCCATCGCCAGCGCCTCGGTGCCGTTCGAGGCGGTCATCACGTCGAAATATTCGGCGGAGAGGCGAGCCTCCAACAGCTTGACGTTGGCAGGAACGTCGTCGACGACCAGGATACGCGCGGACACTGTGAACTCACTTCCTATCCGATAAAACGTCGGACCGTCTCAATGAATTTGCCGACCGAGATCGGCTTGGACAAATAGGCCTCGCAGCCGCCCTCGCGGATGCGCTCTTCGTCGCCCTTCATCGCGAACGCGGTGACCGCGACGACGGGAATGGAACGCAGCTCCGGATCGTCCTTGATCCAGCGCGTCACCTCGAGGCCGGAGACCTGCGGCAATTGGATGTCCATCAGCACGAGGTCGGGCCGCATCTTGCGCACGAGGTCGAGCGCCTCGTAGCCGTTGCTGGTGCCCGTGGTCTGATAGCCGTGCGCTTCCAACAGGTCGCGGAAGAGCTTCATGTTGAGCTCGTTGTCTTCCACGATCAGGACGGTCTTAGCCATCCCGCCCTCCTGTTTGGTCCGAAGGACCGGTACATGTGACGCCTCAGACGCCGCTTTCCGGCGTTTCGAAAACTGGATTCAAACTAGCCTCAGATTCGCTTGAGTTTCGTTAAACCCGAGGGTCGACTTTCTGCGATGTGGTTTCCAGTTGCTTGTCGGGGGTCGGAAGACTTGAGGCCGAGACTCGGGCATGATGACTTCAAAGTAGACACCGAAAGTTAACGGAAAGGCAAACCGTCCCCTTGAAAAAGCCTGTTCACAACCCCCGCGAAGTCGCTGAAATCGTTGCGATTCAGGCGCTGTCTTTCGTCGCGAGCGAACCCGAGCGGCTGGGCCTGTTCCTGGCCGAGACGGGGGTCGGTCCGGAGACCCTGCGCAATGCCGCCGGGGACCCCAATTTCCTGCTCAGCGTGCTCGATTTCGTGCTGGGCGATGACGCCACCGTGAAGGCCTTTGCCAGCTCCGCCGAACTGCACCCGACCAACGTCGCCGCAGCGCGGCAGGTCCTCGGCGACGCGCTCGGCGACCGAACCTGGGAGCGCGACGTGCCGTGACCCTCCCCGACCCGGCCGGGCCCCGCTGCTTCTGCCGGGATTGTCTGGCCGACCTGGATATGGGCGTGCGGCGCTGCGCAGCCTGCGGTTCCCCTCGCCTCGTCCGCCACCGGGCGCTCGCCTCGCTGACCATCGCCCATATCGACTGCGATGCCTTCTACGCGACGGTCGAGAAGCGGGACAATCCAGACATCGCCGACAAGCCCGTCATCATCGGCGGCGGCAAGCGCGGCGTGGTGTCGGCCGCCTGCTACATCGCCCGCACCTATGGCGTGCGCTCGGCGATGCCGATGTTCAAGGCGCTGGAAGCCTGCCCGCATGCGACCGTGATCCCGCCCGACATGGCGAAGTATGTCCGCGTCGGCCGCGAGGTGCGCCAGGCCATGCAGGCGCTGACGCCGCTGGTCGAGCCGCTCTCGATCGACGAGGCCTTCCTCGACCTCTCCGGCACCGAGCGGGTGCACGGCATGATCCCGGCCAAGGTGCTGGCGCGCTTTGCCCGCGAGGTCGAGCGCGACATCGGCATCTCCGTCTCGGTCGGCCTGTCCTGCAACAAGTTTTTGGCCAAGATCGCCTCCGACCTCGACAAGCCCCGCGGCTTCGCCGCGCTCGACCAGGAGGAAGCCCGTTTGATGCTGGCGGACAAGCCGGTCGGCTTCATCTTCGGCGTCGGTCCCGCCACGCAGGAGCGGCTCGTGCAGCGCGGCTTCCGCATCATCGCCGATCTGCAGAAGGCCGACGAGATCGAGATGATGCGGCAGTTTCCGAGCGACGGCCGCAGGCTGTGGCGGCTGGCGCGCGGCATCGACGACCGCCGCGTCGAGCCGGATCGCGGGGCCAAGACGATTTCAAGCGAGACCACCTTCGAGACCGACATCCGCGACTTCGCGACGCTGGAGAAGATCCTGTGGCGGCTGTGCGAGAAGACGTCGTCACGCCTCAAGAGCAGCGAGCTCGCCGGCTCGACCGTCACGCTGAAGCTGAAGACCGCCGATTTCCGCCAGCGCACGCGCTCGCAGTCGATCGCAGCACCGACGCAGCTCGCCGCCAAGATATTCTCGATCTGCCGCGAGATGCTGGCGAAAGAGATCGACGGCACCGCCTTCCGCCTGATGGGCGCCGGCGTCAGCGCGCTGCGCGAGGGCTCGGCATCCGACGACACCGACATGCTCGACCGCCGCGCCGCCCATGCCGAACGCGCGGTGGACAGCCTGCGCAAGAAGTTCGGCAGCGCCGCGGTGATCCGCGGCATCGCCTATGAGGGCCCGGAGAAGGCGCAGGAGTGATGACGGGTGAACGCGATCTAGGCGCGCTACTGAGGCACATGAAGCCGGAGCTGCGGCCGGGCATCTTCGTGTTCTGCACGATCGCTGCAGGCGAGACTATTCCAGCAGACCTCCATCCGCTCATGACATTCCGCGAGCTGGAAGGAACGACGCTGGTCATCCGTCGCGAGGAGGCCGAAGCGGCAGGACTACGCCACGCGTTCGCCTCGCGTCTGATCACGTTGAGCGTTCACTCGGCGCTCGATGCCGTCGGCTTCCTGGCGGCGATCACGACGCGCCTGGCCGAAGCCGGCATCAGCGTGAATGCCGTGTCGGCCTTTCACCACGACCATCTCTTCGTGCCTATTGACCGGGTGGACGAGGCGATGGCGCTGCTGCGAGAGATGTAGGAGGCGAAGCACCCGTAGCCCGGATGGAGCGCAGCGCAATCCGGGGCAGTGCATCCGCAGCGAGCTTCCCGGATTACGCTGCGCTCCATCCGGGCTACAAGATCTTCAATCCGCGACCGCGATCGCCTCGATCTCGATCAGCCATTCCGGCGCGGCGAGCGCGGAGACGCCGACCAGCGTGGAGGCCGGCGGCTCCATGCCTTCGAAGAAGGCCGAGCGGGCCTTGCCGATGATCGGGCGCAGCTCCGGCTTGTAGTTCACGACGAAGGTCGTGATCTTGACGATGTTGGAATAGCTCGCGCCGGCCGCTTTCAGCGCGTGCCCGAGATTCTGCATCACCTGCGTGGTCTGCGCGGCGATGTCGCCCTCGCCGACGATCCGTCCCTCCTCGTCGGTCGAAACCTGGCCCGAGATGTAGATGGTGCGCGCGCCCGTGGCGGTGACGACGTGGGAATAGGCCGGATTGAGATGCAGGCCGCTGGGGCGGAGATGATCGATCTTGGGCATGGGCTGGCTCCCTGAGGTTTCTGGTTGGGAGGGAGCGTAGCCGGAGAGTGTGACGAGAGCTAGATGCGACGCGCAACACTCATGCCCGTCATCCTGAGGTGCGCGCCGTGCGGCGCGGAGCGGCGCATGGGAAGCCTCGAAGGATGCACGCCCCCGCTGCTACAGCCGGGCCGTCGCCCTTCGAGGGCCGCTGAAGAAGCGGCCGCCTCAGGGTGACGGTGTGGAGTGCGTGGTACGCGGCTCTAGCAGGAGCCCTCAATTACAGGGCTTGCTGTCCTTGACGTCGAACTTGCCCATCGCGCCGGAAATGACGAAGTCGTTGTAGTCGAGCATGAGCTGGCGCGAGACGCCGTTCTCGTAGAGCTCGAACGACATCGCGTAAACCGGCGTCTGCTCGCCTTCCTTCTGCTGGGCCTCGCGGTCGAAATAGCTGACCGTGACGGGCCAGCGCTTGAGCGACTTCATGTGCTCGTCCGATGTCGACGGATCCGGCGAGGCGGTGCGGTCGGCGGGGATCGGCTGGCCGATCACGGTCAGCGTGTTGTAGACCTTCTGGCCGTCGTCGGAGCCGTCATAGACGGACAGCTCGAGCAGCGACTTGCCCTCCTTGGCGGCGGCGATGATGCGCTGGATCTGCTCGGTCGGGAATACGATCTTGCCGTCGAGCGTGAAGCTCTTCGGCGCCGGCAGCTTCAGCTTGACGTTGATGTGGTCGCCGTCGCGCTCGGCCGAACCATCGACCCGGCCGGCATCGGCCTCGTTCATCCGCGTCTCGATCTTGAAGCGGTAGCTTTTTCCCGCGGCGTCTTCCCAGGAGTTGGAGCGGAGGTCGCTGAGCGTGACCTTGCCCTCGCCGCTGTCGAGCTCGGAGACCTGGCGGAATTCGGAGGTGTAGCCCTCGCAGGAGCTGCCGGTGAAGTTGTAGAGGATGCGGCCCCGCGCGCTGTTGACCGAATTGGAGCGCGATTTCACCAGGCTGAGGTCATAGAGCGCCTGATGCGGCAGGAACGGACCGTTGGCGGCCTGCGCGCCCTCACCAAGGCCGAAACTGGCCGCCGCGAGCGTCAAGACACCGAGCGAAGTCCGGAAAAGGTGCACCATGTCTATTCCTTGGGGACGCGTCCTTGGGGGAAGCGCAGATTCGACATTTTAATGACCGTTCCATTGCGTCGCAACTGAGGCCGTTTCACGTAAAGTTGCGGCCCTGCCGTTGAACCTGCCGACGCGCCTCGACAAAAGGCGCCCCCTAGCGGGTTGCTTGCATGTGGCCGCCCGATGGGCGAAACAGGGCGCGCCCGGCCGTCTGTAGACGCGCCGGGGCGAATGATTTTTGGACAACGAGGTCGGACATGGCGGGCACGGTCGAGCAGAAGCTGGCGGAACAGGGCATCAAGCTGCACGAGGCCCCCACGCCCGTCGCCAATTACGTCCCGTTCGTGCGCACCGGTAATCTGCTGTTCGTCTCCGGCCAGGTCTGCTTCGATCCCGCCGGCAAGCTGATCGCCAAGGGCAAGCTTGGCGCCGGCGTCTCGATCGAGGACGGCGCGGCAGCCGCACGCGGCTGCGCGGTCAATCTGCTGGCCCAGGTCAAGGCGGCGCTCGGCGATCTCGACAAGGTGGTGCGCGTGGTGCGCCTCGGCGGCTTCATCAACTCGGCGCCGGACTTCCTGGATGGGCCGAAGGTGCTCAACGGCGCCTCCGACCTGATGGTCGCGGCCTTCGGTGACAAGGGCCGCCATGCCCGCACTACCGTCGGCGTCGCCTCGCTGCCCGCCGATGCGGCGGTCGAGGTCGAAGGCGTGTTCGAGGTCGCCTGACGCCAAATGCGCGCTCCGGATTGGCTGACAGCCCGGCCGGTCGCCCATCGCGGCCTGCACGACATCTCCCGCGGCATCGTCGAGAACATGCCGGGCGCGGTGCAGGCTGCGATCGCAGGCAATTTCTCGATCGAGGTCGACATCCAGCTCTCCGCCGACGGCGAGGCCATGGTGCACCACGACCATGCGCTGGGCCGCCTCACCGAGGCCACCGGCGAGGTGGTGTCGAAGACCGCCGCGGAGCTGAAGGCCGTCAAATTCAAGGACACGGACGAGCGGATGATGTCGCTCTCCGACCTCTGCGCCCTGGTCGCCGGCCGCGTGCCGCTGGTGATCGAGGTGAAGAGCCATTTCGATGGCGACCGCAAGCTGGTGAAGCGGATGGCCGATGTGCTGGCGTCCTACCAGGGCCCGGCCGTCGGCATGTCCTTCGACCCCGACCAGGTGCTGGCGCTGCGCCAGCTCCTGCCCAACCGCCCGCGCGGCATCGTCGCGCAGCGCACCTATGAGGACGATTACTGGGCCAAGCTCACGCCGGCGCAGCGCGACAGCATGCTGTACCTGCGCCACGGTTTTCAGACCCAGCCCCACTTCGTCGCCTTCAAGGTCGACCACTTGCCCGCCCCCGCGCCCTGGATCGCCCGCAAATTGTTCGGCTGCGCCCTGCTCGGCTGGACCGTCCGCACCCCGGAGCAGCGGGCGCGGGTCGGCCGGTATGCCGATCAGATGATCTTCGAGGGCTTCGTGCCGTAGCCAGGACCATCTCTCCACGAACTCGCGGTGACGTGGGCCCCGGCTCTCCGGCGCAACGTTGAAGGAGCGCTGTGCTGTGTCCGGGGCACGAGACCTCCAATCCCACCCCCTTGAAGTCGCTGCTGCAATGCACGATCTTGGGCAACGATGGCATCATCCGAAATCACGCTCGAGGCCGTACCTTCGATTGGCGAAGTATCCCCTGAGGACTGGGACGCCTGCGCCAATCCCGGCGGCAAATGTGGGCTTGACGCGGGAACCTCATCCACCCCTCCAGGCGATTCCCTCGGCCTCTCAACACCTGCCTATAACCCCTTCGTCTCCCACGCCTTTCTCTCGGCCGTCGAGACATCCGGTTCGGCTACCATCCGCACCGGCTGGGGACCGCGGCATCTCGTGGCCAAGATCGACGGCCGCGTCGCCGGCATCGTGCCCTGCTATCTGAAATCGCACAGCCAGGGCGAATACGTCTTCGACCGCGGCTGGGCGGACGCCTATGAGCGCGCCGGCGGACGCTATTATCCGAAGCTGCAGGTCTCGGTTCCCTTCACCCCGGCGACGGGCCCGCGCCTGCTGGTCCGCGACGGCGTCGACCGCGAGCGCGTCATGGACGCCCTGGCGAGCGGCCTCGTGGCGCTGTGCGGCGTCAGCAAGGCCTCGTCCGTCCACGTCACCTTCGCACGCGAGAGCGAGTGGAAGCTGCTCGCCGAGCACGGCTTCCTGCAGCGCACCGACCAGCAGTTCCACTGGCACAATGAGGGCTTTGCCAGCTTCGACGACTTCCTGGCGACACTGAACTCGCGCCACCGCAAATCGATCAAGCGCGAGCGGCGCGATGCGCTGGCCGCCGGCATCACCATCCACTGGCTCACGGGCAAGGACATCACCGAGGACGCCTGGGACGCCTTCTTCGAATTCTACATGGAGACCGGCTCGCGCAAATGGGGCCGGCCTTATCTCACGCGGGAATTCTTCTCGCTGATCGGCGAGACCATGAGCGAGGACGTGCTGCTGGTGATGGCCCGCCGCAACGATCGCTGGATCGCGGGCGCGATCAACTTCATCGGTTCGGACACGCTGTTCGGCCGCAACTGGGGCGCGGTCGAGCATCACCCGTTCCTGCATTTCGAGGTCTGCTACTATCAGGCGATCGACTTCGCCATCAAACGCGGCCTCACCCATGTCGAGGCCGGTGCGCAAGGCGAGCACAAGATCGCGCGCGGCTACCTGCCGCGCACGACCCATTCCGCGCATTTCATCGCCGATCCCGGGCTGCGCCGCGCCATCGGCGATTACCTCAAGCGCGAGCGCGCCTATGTCGCCGACGCCGGACGTGAGCTCGCCGAGCTCGGCCCGTTCCGCAAAGGCATCGACGAGGCGCCTTGACGGTTTGCTGCGGCTGGTGACAGTAAGCGCAAAATTGCAAGTTTCTCGGGAGCCGCCGCCATGACCGCCTACGACACCAACAACATCTTCGCAAAGATCCTGCGCGGCGAGCTGCCCTGCAGCAAGGTCTACGAGGACGAGCACGTCTTCGCCTTCCTCGACATCATGCCGCGCGTGCCCGGCCACACGCTGGTGATCCCGAAGGCCCCTGCCCGCAACATTCTCGACATCAAGCCGGACGACTACGCCCACGTCGCCCGCGGCGCGCACAAGATCGCGGCCGCCGCCATGAAGGCCTTCAACGCCGACGGCATCACCATCCAGCAGTTCAACGAGCCCGCCGGCGGACAGGTGGTTTTTCACCTGCACATGCACGTGATGCCGCGCCACGACGGCGTGGCCATGCTGCCGCCGGCCAGCCGCAAGGAAGACGCCAAGGTGCTGGAAGAGAACGCGGCCAAGCTGATCGCGGCGTTGAAGGCCTGATCGTCATTCCTACTCCGTCTCGAAATCGCCCTTCTGCGGCGCCGCCAATGGCGTGAACTCGCAGCGGTCAGGCTTGATGTCGATCAGCGGCGTGTTGTCAAGACAGTCGAGCCCGCGCACCAGAATCGTGTTGCCCTCGATGCCGACCAGCTTCACGATCGACGTGCCGATCGGATTGGGCCGCACCGGCGAGCGCAGCGAGAACGTGCCGCGGGTCTTCTCGTTGTTCTTCGGGCTCTGCAGGATGATGTCGCGGCGCGACTGGTCGAGCCAGTAGAGCACTTCGAGATTGCTGTAAAAATCGACGCCCTTGATGGCCGGCACGAACGGCTCGAAGATCTCGAGCCGGCAGATCGGGCCGTCCTGACGTCCCTGCCGCGGCGTCTCCAGCCGCGACGTCCAGGGCGTGCGGATGCGGCCGATGAAGACGAGGCCAGCATCCTGCGTCGGCGGCAGCTCGATGGCGACCTCGCCCTCGCGGAGCTCCTGTTCGCGAACCATATGTCCTATTCCCTAGCTGTTCGCCGGCGGTTTTAGCCCAACCACCACTTGCCGGCCAGCATGAAGACTTCACCGGTCACGACGCCCGCGAAGATCGAGCGGCGGGTCAGCAGGAACACGACGAGGCCGGCGGCCACCGCGCCGTAGCGCAAGGCATCAGGCACGCTGGCGAGCGCACCCGGCGGTTGCACCACGATCTGGGCGATGACGCCGGCGAGGATGGCAGTGGCAACCGCCCTCACCCACACGAGCAGTTCGGAGCCTTCGTCGATGCCGCCGCCGAACCACAGGCCGAGCATGCGCCAGATCTGGTTGGGAACGACGCCGGCGATGAACAGAACGACGAGCGCCTGCCAGTCGCCGATGAGCTGTGCGTAGCTCATGCGCGCACCGCCCGCCACCAATGCACGCCATAGGCGATCGTGCCGGCCACGAGCCCGCTGACGAGGATGTCGAGGCCGGAGTTCATCTTCGCGGCCAGCGGATAGAGCAGAACGCCGAGCGCCAGCGCGACCACGTCGGCGGCCTCGCGGCTGTTGCGCGCGGTCGAGAACAGGAAGGACAGCGGTGTCAGCATCAGGATCGCGGCACCAAGCGTCTGCGTCAGGTTGGCGGCGAGGAAATAGCCGACCGTGTTGGCGGTGAGGCACACCGAGACGAGGCCGAAGCCGAGCCCGTTGACGAAGGCGATGCGCCGCTCGCGCGGCACCTGCGGCAGGAAGCGATGGCATTCGACCCACAGCGTCACGGCCGTGAGGTGCGCGGCGAAGAACAGCTCACGCCGCTTGGTCGTCGGCGTGCGCATCAAGGGCAGCACCGAGACCACCATCGGAAACAGCCGGATGGCGCTGACCGTGACCGCAATCGCCGACTGGATGATGGTGGCGCCCGAGCCGAGCGTCGTGATCAGGATGATCTGCGCTGGACCTGCCCAGACGAACAGCGTCGAGCAGAGCGCCCAGAGCAGGCTGAAATGGGTGTCATGGGCCAGCGCGCCGATGCCGAGATAGGTCGCGAACAGGACGAGTGTGAGGATCGTCTGCGTGACCGAGCGCAGGCCCCAGCCGAAGGCAAGCCAGCGGCTATTCCATTGCGGTGAATCGAGCGGAGGAAGTGCCACGGGTGCTTTGGCTGGTGAGGAATCGTGCGCGCATAACGGGTGAGACGGCGGCTCGCGTCAAGGAAGCCGGCGTCGGGGCTGGCATGCGTGACACCCCCACCGCCGTCATTCCGGGGCGGCTCGAAGAGCCGAACCCGGAATCCATCAGGCCACAGAGATCGCGGCACGATGGATTCCGGGCTCGCGCCCAAGCGGGCGCGCCCCGGAATGACGAACGGAGAGATACTTAGCCCGCCCGCTCACACACCCCGGTTCTTCAGCACGAAGCAGGCCCCGCCCGCTTTCCTGATCCGGCCGCAGAGATCATCCGCCTCGCTGCGCGTATCCGCGCCGATGCGTACCTGGTAGAACGCGCGCGTGCCGCGGCTGCGCATCACCGAGCTCAGCAGGCTCGGGTCGCGCTCGCCGATCACGGTGCTGAGCCGCGTCACGGCGCGGGAATACATCGCCAGCGCCCTGTTGCGGTCGAAGCCGGCGGCGAGCTGCACGCCCCAGGCCTTTGCGGCCGCAAGCTCGACATGCTGCTCCAGCTCGGCGACGAAGGCATTCGGCGCGCGCTTGAGCAGCGCCATGAGATCGCGGCAGCTCGTCGGCGGCGAGCTCGGCGGGCCCTTGCCGGTCGCTCCTGCCTTGGCCCAGGAATCGACGCTGGTGCCTGTGATGGCGTAGACGTAGTTGCGGGTCTGCTCGGGCATGCCGCCGGTGCCGGCGAGCCATTCCTGCACGCGCCGCGGGCCGGCATTGTAGGCGGCCGCGGCAAGGCCGAGATTGCCGAACTGGCTGCGCAGCTCGCTCAAGAACTCCGCCGATTTCGGCAGCGCCTGCACCGGGTTGAACGGATCGAGCAGCCCGCGCTCGCTTGCCGTGCCCGGCATGAACTGCGCGATCCCCTGCGCATGCTCGCCGCTGCGTGTCGTGGGACCGACGGCGTCGGCCTGGAAACGGCTTTCCTGCCAGATCACCCGGGCGAAGAATTCCAGCGGCAGATTGGCATCGCGTGCGGCGGCCTCGACGATCAGGCAGATCGACTCCCGCGTGTCGCTCTCGCGTGCGTCGGGGGATTTCTCCTGGGATTTTTCCTGGGATTCTTCTTGGGATTTCTCTTGGGAGCTCTCCTGGGGCTTCTCCGGCGGCTTTGCGGGCTCCTCGACGCTCGGCGCCGCGGCGTCGGGCTTTGCAGGCGGGTCATCCGCCGCCGGCGCCTGCGTCGCCGAAACGAGCAACGCGGCGATCATGGGCATTGCAATCCGCCTCAACCATGAGCAGGCGCGGCTGTGGCGCGCGCCGATGCGGCGTGCAACAAGGTGAGCTGCCCAGTTGTGACATCCTGCCATGGTTCGACGAGTTGCCAATATGCTGCCTGACCTGTCTCTCCCAATGCGTCACCCCGCCAAACGGATCCGCGTCATCTTCGCCTTTGTCGCGCTCGTCGTGCTGGGCCTTGCCCCAGCCGCCGCGGAAGAGAATCCGCGCGTCACGTCCCAAGTTACTTCTCAAGTCACTTCCCAGGTCACTTCCCAGGTCACTTCCCAGGTCACTTCCCAGGTCACTTCCCAGGTCACTTGGCGGATGACCACGGAATACCCTGAGAATAACATCTCCGGGATCGGCCTCACCACCTTCGCCGGTCGCGTGGCGGCGCGCACAAACGGTTTCGTGACCGTGGCGAACGCGTACGACAACAGCCTCAAGATCAATTCGGGCGAGATGCCGCGCGCCGCGCTCGATGGCCGGATCGCCGGGGGCGATGCCTTCGCGGGCGCGCTCTCCGGCATCGACCCGGTGCTCGGATTGTCCACCCTGCCCTTCCTCGTGCAATCGGCCGAACTCGCCCGCGCCACCAACTTGCGGGCGCGCCCGCTCTACGAGAAGGCACTGGCGGCGCGCGGCCTCAAGCTGCTTTATCTGACGATCTGGCCCGCCACGGGGCTTTGGTCGGAGCGTGCGCTGGAAGGAGCCGACGACCTGCCGAAACTGAATTTGCGGGCCTATGATTCCAATTCCAGCGAGGTCATGCGCGCAGCCGGCGCCAACGCGCAGTTCCTGCCGATGGACGCCGCGCTCGCCGGATTGAAGGAGCATCGGCTGAACGCATTCCTCACCTCCGGCGATGGCGGCGCGGGACGCAAGCTCTGGGATTTCCTGCCGCACTTCACCGCCATCAACTATGCGATGCCGGTCTCGATCGCCTTCGTCCGCAACGACGCCTTTGCCGAACTGCCCGAGCCGATGCAGCGCGAGGTGCTGGCCGCCGCCGCCGAGACCGAACAAAGCCAGTTCGCGCTATTGGCCCATCGCACCACCGAGAATTACGCGCGCATGCGCGACAATGGCGTGCGCATCGTCGAGCCGGCGCCGGCCTCCCTGATCGCCGCGCTCCGACAGGCGGCAACGCCTGCGATCGCCGCCTGGGAAGCACAGGCCGGCGCGGATGCCGCCGCGATCGTCGCATGGGCGAGACAGCAGTAAAATGCAGCGCGGCGGTCCTGCAATGGAATGTCTGCGAGACCCGCCTTTCGCTCGTATCGGCCTTAAGCCGAGACGGGATGTTCTGCCCTGATTGCGCGGTCCAGGGCGTCAATCAACGTTTGGAGCTCGACGAATTTGTTCCGTGCGCGCTCGGCATTGTCGCGATCGAAGGGAGCGGCCAGCACCTTCGCATGGGTGTCTCTGTCCTCGATCATGCGATCGCGGGCCTTCTTCAATGTTTCAAGTCGCTCGTTCATCTGTGCTCCTGACGTCAACGTTCGAGAAAGCCGCGCTCAGCGGCACATCGCCTCGATGAGCGCCGAAATCCTCATCGTTGCAAAACTGGAGAAGGTGTCCGACACGGCATATGGCAGGATGACCCGGTCATTGTGCCTCATCGCGCCGCAGGTGTAGACGACGTTCGGGACATACCCTTCGCGCTCGGACGGTTCAGGCCGCAACAGCGGCTCGACCGAACGTGCCAGCACCCTGGACGGGTCGCGCTTGTCGAGCAGCGCCGCTCCGATCGAGTATTTCCGGACCGGCCCGACACCGTGCGTCAGCAGCAGCCAACCTTCGTCCAGTTCGATGGGCGCCCCACAATTGCCGATCTGGACGAACTCCCATGGAAACTGCGGTTTCAGGAGGAGCCGGCCGCCCTCCCATGTGTAGAGGTCGTCCGAATAGACCAGATACAGGTTCTCATTGTCCTGTCGCGCGATCATGGCATAGCTGCCGCCGATCTTGCGGGGGAACAGCGCCATGCCCTTGTTGTTTGCGGCTGCGCCTCGCAAAGGCGTCATTCGAAACGACATGAAATCGCTGGTCTCGATCAACTCGGACCGGATCGCCCGTCCGCTATAGGCCGTATAGGTCGCATAGTAGGTTTCTCGACCGCCGTCGCTGAATCTGACAAAGCGCGCATCCTCGATGCCGTTAGATTGGGAATCGGTCACGGGAAAGATGACCCGCTCGCTGAGGTCCTCCTCCGGAGCGAACATCAATTCCACACGATCGCCGTCCGGCCCGGATGCGCGATGGCTGATGCGGGGAACCGAGGCAAGGCGCGCCGTCGGATCGACGGCCAGGCTTCCGTCAGCCGCAATCGTTCCGGTTCGAAACGTCAGTGACGACACATGGCCCTCGCCGATGGCCCGGAGACTGACGATGAAGCGCGCGCCACCCTTCGGTGCCGTCGATTGATCGGGGTGCGGGACGATGCTGGGGTTGAACAAGGCAGAGGCCTCGAACGAATACTCGCTGAGAAAATAGGCGCCGATCAGCTGACGCTGCGTCTTCGAGAAGAGGCCGTGCGTCGCGAAAGCATCCTCCATTTCATCCGCGCGGGCCTCGAACCGCTCCAGAAGGTTACGATGTCGCCCCTGGAAATTGTCCAGGACATCCGCGAGCTGATCCGCGACGGCTTCCGGACTGAGCCCAAGAACCCGGTGTACGATGTGATTTGCACGCATCTTGTCGGTCGGATTCAGGTCGCGGGGTTCGGTTGCCGGCTTGAATGGCCGCACGATCACCCGCGCTGGATCGGGGCGCAGATAAAGCCCCTGCCGGTTCAGGAAAGAAGCTTGTGACACGGGATCCCGGCCTCGCTGAGTGAGAAGATCAGGTTCGGGCGCTCACGGCGCGCAACGCCGTAGGCCGCGTCAGGCTCGGATTGACGCGCGCAAGCTGGCGCATCTCCGCAAGTCCGAGGAGATAGCAAACAACCGACTCGCCCCCGCGGTTTTCGTTGGCGCGATCGGGGTGCAAGCCATCCCTGCAACTGCCGGTGAGCGGATCGACCAGCGCCACCGAGAGATCGTTGCTGCCCTGGAACCAGGCAAAGGCCCGCGTTGCCATGGCCTTCCATTCGGCATCGCCCTCGGCCCGCCACGCCGTGAGACAGGCAGCGATCGTTGCCGTTGCTTCCACGGGCTGCTGATCGAAGGCACGGGGATGTTGCCGCCGCTCGCCGAAGCCGGCGGTGCCGACCGGTCGGAAATGCCCTGCCGCGGTCGTCTGTTGCGCCATGAGCCAGCGCAGAGACCTCAACCCGGCATCGAGATATTGAGGCGCCTGCGTCGCCATGCCCGTGAGCATCAGCGCCTGCGGCAGTCGCGCGTTGTCGTAGGCCAGCCCGTCCTCGAACCACACCCAGTCCGGCGTCTCGACCGAGGCCAGACAAGCCATCAACTTGTCGGCAAGGGAATGCCGAACTTCCCTGGCATGGAGATCGTCCGGAGTCACCGCGCAATAGGCGTCCAAGCCCAGCAACGTGAACGCCCACGCGCGGGGCGAACGAAAGCCCGCCGCGATCGACAATGCCTGGGCGAACAAGGCCGCCGCCCACAGGCGCCGGGCCGGGCTGGCGTCTCTGCGTGCGGCCTCGCCCAAAGCCCATAACGTCCGCCCCTGACTGTCTTCGGACCCTCGGTCTTCGAGCCAGGTTCGATTGAAGCCCATGAAATTGCGAAATTGCCCGGTGTCGGGGTTCCAGGCGTGCTGCACGAATGCTGCAAACCGGCTCGTCAAGACCTCGGACAGCGGCTGTTCGCCTGGACCATTGAGGACGCAGGCCAGCAGCAGTGCTCGGGCATTGTCGTCGACACAATAGCCGTGCGCGCGATCCGGCACCGAATGTACCGCGTGCTGGAACAGTCCGACATCATCGCACATCGACAGGAAATGACCGATCTGCATGTCGGGCGGCGCGGGGCTACGAGGCTCCGGCGAGCTCACCTCGGAGCGCGCGAGAACCTTCAACCGATGACCATGCCGCGCATTCTCGAAGACGGACACGTAGCGCTCGGCCACCCGCTCCCATGTCATCGTCCGGCTCGCCGCATAGGCGCGCCGGGACATCGCCTGCCGGCGAGCGTCGTCGGTCAGCAAGTCTGCGATCTCCTCGCCAATCGCCGTGGCGTCGCTGAAAGGCACCAGGACGCCATACCCGTCGGCAAGCAGCTCGCGGGCATGCCAGTAAGGCGTCGAGACGACCGGCTTTCCCAGTCCGAAGCTGTAGGCCAGGGTTCCCGACGTCATCTGGGCCTCGTTGAGATAGGGCGTGACATAGACGTCGCACATCGAGATGAATTCGAGCAGCGTCGCCAGATCGGCGAACCGGTCGAAGAAGACCACCTGATCGTCAATTCCGAGTTCGCGCACCCGAGCCACCAGGCTCTCACGATAGGCCTCGCCCTGGTTTCGGACCAGGTTGGGATGCGTTGCGCCGAGCACGACGTACACCGCATTCTCGCAGCGCTTCAGAATCGACGGCATGGCGTCGATCATGATCTCGATGCCCTTGTTCGGTGACAACAGGCCGAATGTCAGGATGACCGATTTCTGCTCGAATCCCAGCTTGGCTTTCGCTGCATCGGGCGCGACGAAGGCGACATCGGGAATGCCGTGGGCGATGACCTCGATCTTGTCGTCGGGCACAAGGTAGACCTCGCGCAGCAGTTCGCGGCCCTTGTTGGCCATCACCACGACCTTCGACGACGCCTCGACGATGCGCTCGAGGACCGTCCGTTGCGCAGATGTCGGATCGGCCAGCACGGTATGGAACGTCGTCACGACCGGCATGGCAAGGCGAGACAACAACACGAGGATATGGGCCCCGGCTTCACCGCCGAAAATCCCGAACTCGTGCTGCAGACACACGGTGTCGAACCGGCCGGCATTGAGGAAGTCCGCGGCCCGGATGTAATCCTCGATATCGTCATCCTTGATCTGGAACGCGACCGCTGGAGGATAATCATAGGCTTGACCGCGATCGGTCATTGCCACGATGCAGGTCTCGAGATCCTGGCGTGAAATCGCTATCGCGTTCTTCAGGTCGGTCGTATAGGTCGCAATTCCGCACCGGCGAGGCAGCGAGTTGCCGATGACGGCGATACGGCGGAGTGGCGTCATGTCGGCACCTCGATGATTTCGCTTGATGTCGGAGCTATCGCTGTCGGCGGAACCGCAGCATCGTGACAGGCGAGCCGGCCGCTCGTGCTCTCGATCGCGCGGCAGTCCGGCTCCTTCGCGGCAGCACCTTGCGGGAAAGTGCCAAGCACCAATGCGACAACACGCATCGTCATGAAGTCATGTTTCCTCGCTGCGAATCCGGGGACGCCATTTGGCGCCTCGCGCTCCTCACGCCTCGAACTGGTCGAACTCGTCAGACAGCAGAATCCGGCCTTGCGGCGTGCATATCCGCACGTCGATATAGCCTTCCTGCAATAGCTCTCTCGCCTTCTTCAGCGCTGCGGCCGTCGTGGCGCGCGCCAAGCTGACGTAGCCGCTCTGATCGCGCCCGCTCACCAGATATTGGAGCGGCGTCCTATCCATTCAGAACGGCCGCAGCGGTCACCAGGCGCAATGGAAACGGCGGGGCGACCACCGGCGGCAAGCTCGAATCGGTCAGTCGAAATCCAGACATACTCGCTCCTCCTCGTTCGGCGGGAGCGCGAGTGACCCTCAGTCACCGATGGATGCCATGGGAAGGGCGGTGATGGCAGGATACTACGCTCACGCCCCGCCAATAGCGAGCTTTAAAACGGTTCCTGGAATCGACGAGGCGGCGTTGCCTTGGCCTTCGGCCTCGTTTAGGTCAAGTCATCGGCGGCAATATCGACACGGGCACGGCCAGCATGGTTACAATCTTCTTTGATCTCGACGGCACGCTCACCAATCCGAAGCCGGGGATCACGCGCTCGATCCAGTACGCGCTGGAGCGGCTGGACGTCGCGGTGCCGAGCGAGGATGAACTGACCTGGTGCATCGGCCCGCCGCTGCATGCCAGCCTGAAAAAGCTCACCGGAACCGACGAGCTCGCCGACCGCGCGCTGCTGCTCTATCGCGAGCGCTTCAGCGACATCGGCCTGTTCGAGAACGAGGCCTATGCCGGCATCGTGGACACGCTGACGACGCTGGCCGCGACCGGCCAGCGCATGTTCGTCGCGACCAGCAAGCCCGCGGTCTACGCCACCCGCATCGTCGATCATTTCGGCCTGAAACCCTATTTCGAGCGCGTGTTCGGCTCCGAGCTCGACGGCACCCGCGTCGACAAGCGCGACCTGCTGCGCTACGCGCTCGACGAGACCAGGGTCGATGCTGGCGGCGCGATCATGATCGGCGACCGCAGCCACGACGTCGTGGGCGCCCGCACCAACGGCATGACCGCGATCGGCGTGCTCTATGGCTATGGCAGCGAGGCCGAGCTCAGGGACGCCGGCGCACATCACATCTGCGCCGCCCATCCCGAGCTGCTCGGCCATTGCGTGGTCTAGGCTGCCCCGGCGTTCACGCTCCCGAGGCCAACGTGATGACGCACGCCTCACGTTGCGACGGGCTCTTCGTTGAAGGCATGCGCAAGGTTGCTCGCTTCACAATTCGCGTATAAATTGTACGACCTAAACTCCACGCATCCATTTGCTTGCTGAACCTCCACTGCCGCGCACCAATTTTTTTGTTCCGGAAGTCAGCCATGTCCGTTACGGATTCGACCGAGGAGGTAGTCCACACAGCAGCGTCCGGAAGGTCGCCGTTGTTCGATCGCATCGGCATTCTGGTTCTGTCTATCGAATGGATCGTGTTCGGCTCGATGCATTTTTCAATGACCGCTGAAACGATCCGGATGATCCCGAACTGGGTCCCGGACGCCTACAAGCTGATGGTCGCCATCAGCACCGGCATGCTCGAAGTCATGATCGGCGTGCTCTTGCTGGTACCCTTGACCCGGAGGTGGGCCGCGGCTGCGTCGCTGTTCTTGCTGATCGCCTACATCCCTGCAGTATATCAGATCCTGGCTCATGATGCCGATTTTGCAGGCAGTACTTTGCTGCAAACCAGCTTTCGCGTCGCCATCGTGCCCAACAACGTCTTTCTCGGAATTTGCTCGGTGTATCTTCTGATGCATCCCGAGGCATCACTGACGTCGCTTGGGACGACCCGCAGGCCCTCAATGGACTTTGGTCAGGCCGGACTGGCAATCCTGCTGATAGCTACCCTCTTGTTGATGTCAAACTGCGCCGGGTTTCTTGCCATCACGTCCGGCCTGCAGGGAAACCGAGGCACGGCCTATTTGTGGGCAATGATGTGCATCGCGACTGGTGCCCTCGTCGGATTCCTCTTCGCCGTTCCCAGGGTCAACCCCTCAGTCCCGCCCAGATCCGCTCTGGTCGCAAACACCAATATCGAACAGGTCTCCGACTGGCTGACGAAGATCCTCGTGGGCGTTGGACTGATCAATTTCAGGCAAATCGGCGGATTCATTGACGGGCTCGCAGCGGACCTTGCGCAATCGCTCGGGACGCAGGCTGCGCCCGTCGGCAAACCCTTTGCGCTCTCGCTGATCGTCTATTTCTTCGTCGTTGGCCTCATCCAGGGATATCTCCTGACGCGCCTGTTTCTATCCAGGCAATTTGGGCCATCCGAAGCAGTTACACCTTGAGCGCCTCGATCGCGGCCAACATGCCGGTTCGCGGATGACAGTTCAGATATTCGAAGAACTGCTCGTCCGCGGCCGCCACGGTGACCTCGTGATAGAGCCGCAGCTTGGCTGACGGCCCGAGCGTGGACAGATACTTCATCGCCGCGCCAAATATCCTGACATGGGTCGGATGCGACTCCGCCCAGCGCTCCAGCGCGGCGAGGCTCTTCCACCAGCTCTGGCCGTAGGATTTTTCGCTCACGCGGCCGTCGGTCTGGAGCACCTGCATGTAGCGGTTGGCATAGCAGCCGATCGCAAGGCCGTCGTCGCGCAGAAAGTCCATGCCCTCGCGCAGCACCGGCTCGACATCGTCGAGATAGAGCTTTCGCTCGGACGCCTCGGTGTCGCTCCAGTCCTGTCCGGATCGGATCAGGCAGAGATTGTCGTGCGCGGCCACCCGCAGCCGCGCGCCGTCGCGGATCAGCTCGGGCGCACCGCCGGGGGCCATCGCGTCGGTTTGCGACAACGGGATACGGTCGCGCATGCCGCCCCAATAGGCGTGCTCCTGCACCTCGCCGCTCATGCCGCCCGCGATGGCGGCAACGCCCTCGGTCCGGTCGGGCGAGGAGAACAGCGTCTCGTGCCGCGCCACCGTGGGACGCAGCACTTCGATGAAGGTGCCGATGCCCTCGCGTTGCCGGCCGGTCCAGGCCTCGCGCGCCGGTTCGAACCAGGCATCGAAGCGCGGGATATCGTCCCAATAGCCAACTGAGACGATGGTCTCATGGCCGGCCTGGTCGACGTAGCGGGCGCGGTCCCAATGCGACGGCCCGCCTGCCACAGCGAACCGCTGCGCGATTTCGGCGAGCGCCTCCGTTGCGGCCACCGGCGCCGCGCCGCGATACTGCACGCCGAAATAGGCCATCACGACGCGGCTCACACCGGGCCTGTAGCGCGCCACGAAGGACGGATAAGGCGGCTGGTAATCGTCCGGCACGCGCTTGTGGCGCGTACGCGTGGTTTCGAGATGCGCAGGAATTGCGGATTCCATGATCATGCCCTCCTCTCGATCCCGGTGGTCAGCTCGCCGCCGCGGCAATGTCCGTGGGCTCGACGGTGTCCACCGGCAGCGCGAACTGCTCGACGCGCTGGTAGCGCTTCTTGTTGAGCAACAGCCGCGTCACGTCGGGCCGCGAATAATGGCCGGCCGGATCTGCCGCGTTCTTGGCGACGCCGATGGCGCCGAGGTCGATCTCGGCGATCAGCAGCCCCTCCTGGTCCGGCGCGAGCTTGTCGCCGATCTGACTGCCGTCGGGGCCGTAGATGGCGGCAAAGCCGCCGCCGGCATGCAGCAGCGCGTGCTTGTCCGGCCGGTCGCAGAGCTCGTCGATCATGGCCTGCGAGACCGTCGCGCACGGCGCGAGCACGAAGCAGGAGCCCTCCACCGCATAGACGCGCGAGGCGGCGTTGTTGACCTCGGCCCCTAGCGCCGGCGCGAAGGGATCGTAGAGCGAGAAGCTCGGCCAGGCCGCGACATGCACCTGCTCGTTCTGGGCATACATCGCGTATTTCGACAACGGCTGCAGATGCTCCCAACAGCACAGGGCGCCAAGCCGGCCGATGTCGGCCCGCGCATGCACCGCGAGATCGCTGCCGTCGCCCTCCCCATAGACGGTGCGCTCGGCATGGGTCGGCCGCAGCTTGCGGCGCTTTGCGATGGTCTCGCCCTCGGGGCCGATCAGCCATTGCGCCAGATACAGGCTGCCGCCGTCGCGCTCGGACAGGCCGATCACCGCCGTCAGCTTCGCCTTGCGCACGGCATCGCGCAGCCGTTCGGCCTGCGGACTGTCATAGGACAGCGAATTGTCGAAATAACGCTGCACGAAGCCGCGGCCGATCGCCCAGGCTGGGGAATCCATCCAGATATGCCAGGGGTAGCCGGGGATGAAGGCCTCCGGGAAGGCGATCAGCTTGGCGCCCTTCTCGGCAGCCTCCCTGATCAGCGCGACCGACTTGTCGATCGAAGCGTCGAGATCGAGCCAGGCTGGCGCCGCCTGCACCACCGCCACCTTGTATTTCGGATGTTCGATGCCCATTGCCGCCTCCCTTGCCGGTTGATCGGAAGCCATCTCCGATGCAGTCTATTTGGCCAAGCCGGACGGCCGGGCGCTCGACCACGGCGGAACGAAAACTCGACTGGAAGGGATCGGCGCCCGGTACGGGATTTGCCTCCGGCTAGGCTCGATCTGCGCCAACACGCGGCTTTGCGGAATGTGAAAGGGAGGCTGTCCCAATGACAATCCAGTTCACGACGGACGGCAGCCCCGGCCATCGGCGGCTCGCCCTCTGGCAGGACATCGTCTGCGACGTCTTCGTCGGGCTCGACTGCAAGTCGGATCTCGGCAGCGCCTTTCGCGGGTCGGTGACGCAAGCTTCGCTCGGCAAGGCGGTCTGCTCCGAGGTGTGCTCGGACCGACAGCATGTGTTCCGCACGCCCTCCCGCATCGCGCGCTCGGACCAGGACTTCGTGCTGGTCGCGCTCGGCCATCGCGGCGATGGCGGCGTGGTGCAGGACGGCCGCGAGACCGTGATCCATCCCGGCGAGTTCGCGCTTTACGACACCACGCGCCCCTACGAGCTGAAGTTCGACGATCCTTTCACGCAATCCATCTTCAAGGTGCCGCGCGAGATGTTGCAGCGCCGGCTCGGCGGCACCGAGACGCTGACCGCAATGTCGTTCGGTTCTGAGGCACCGCTCGAGCGGCTCGCCTATGATTTCATCTTCCGGCTTTGCCAGAGCGCCGACCGGCTGGCGTCCGACAACGCCGCCGCATTGTCGGAGCAGGCCGTCGATCTGCTCGCGATGGCACTGAGCGAGCGGCTCGGCAAGACCTCGCTGCGGTCCTCGACCCACCGCTCCGCGCTGATCTACCGGCTCAAGGCGCACGTCCGCGCCCACCTGGCCGATCCCGACCTTTCATTATCGGAGACCGCAGCGGCACTCGGCATCTCGCCGCGCTACGTGAACGACCTTCTCGCCGACGAGGACACGTCTTTCCAACGTTTCGTTCTCGCCGAACGCCTCGCCCATTGTCGGCGCGATCTCGCCTCGCCCCTGCTCGTCCATCGCCACATCAGCGAGATCGCGTTCGCCTGGGGCTTCAACGACGTCTCGCATTTCGGCCGCGTTTTTCGCGAGCAATTCGGCATGTCGCCGCGCGACTTCCGGCAGAGCCAGTTGCGGCACTGAGGCAGCCATCTTCCCGAGCCTTCGTCAGCGGCGAAGGCTCGGCTCGCCAATTCCAGATTGTCTTGCCGTCATGCGTGCATCAGGCTGCACGCATGAGAACTCACGCGACCACCAGCGGAACCGAACTGTTGCTGAGCGTCATCGCGATCCGTCTCGCGGTGCTCGTCGTGGTGGGATGGGGTCTGACGCTGCTGCCGCAACGGGCGCGCAATCGAGATCTCGGCTGCGCTGACTTGTCCGTCGCGAGCAACGAGGCGAAATTCACGGCGAAGGCCGCCGGCCCGCGCATCGTCGATGCCGCGCTCGATGATATGCTGCGGCACGATTAGGGCATTCCCGAGCAAGGCCGGTATGTGAGCGCGTGATAGGACAAGGCGTTTGCTTGCGCTAACCTTGGTATCAAGGCCGCAACGATCATTCAGCGGCCAGCCGAGGGAGCATATCGATGGAATACCGACGCTTGGGCCGGTCAGGCCTCATGGTGCCCGCTCTGAGCCTTGGCACTGGCACGTTCGGCGGCGTCGGCCGCCTCGCCGCCTGGGGCACGACGGACGCGACCGAGGCGCGGCGCCTGCTCGACATCTGTATCGAGGCCGGCGTGTCGATGTTCGACACCGCCGATGTCTATTCGCTCGGTGAATCCGAACGCGTTCTCGGCGAGGCCATCAAGGGCCGCCGCGACAAGGTGCTGATCTCGACCAAGGCGACCTTCCGCTTCGGCGACGGCCCCAACGACATCGGCTCGTCGCGGCAGCATCTGCTCACGGCCATCGACGGTTCGCTCAAGCGGCTCGGCACCGACTACATCGACCTGTTCCAGCTTCATGGCTTCGACGCCTTCACCCCGCCCGAAGAGGTGCTCTCGACCCTCGACGTGCTCGTGCGCGCCGGCAAGATCCGCTATGTCGGCGTTTCGAATTTCTCCGGCTGGCACCTGATGAAGTCGCTCGGCGTTGCCGACAGGCACGGCTTCCCGCGCTACGTCGCCAACCAGACCTATTATTCACTGATCGGCCGCGACTACGAATGGGAGCTGATGCCGCTCGGCCTCGACCAGGGCCTCGGTGCGGTGGTCTGGTCGCCGCTCGGATGGGGACGCCTCACGGGCAAGATCCGCCGGGGGCAGCCCAAGCCCGAGGTGAGCCGCCTGCCCAAGACGGCGGAGTTCGGCCCGCCGGTGCCGGACGAGCACGTCTATCGCGTCGTCGATGCCATCGACGAGGTCGCGAAGGAGACCGGCAAGAGCGTGTCGCAGATCGCCCTGAACTGGCTGCTGCAGCGCCCGACCGTGTCGACGCTGATCATCGGCGCGCGCAACGAGGCGCAGCTGCGCGAGAACCTCGGCGCGGTTGGCTGGTCGCTGACCAAGGACCAGATCGCAAAGCTCGACGCGGCCAGCAAGGTGACGCTGCCCTATCCCTACTGGCATCAGCGTACGACCTTCACGGACCGGAACCCACCGGCGGTCTGAACCTTGAGCTGCATCAAACCTGCTTGTGCCGGCCGTGACATTCTGCGGCCGTCGCGAGGCCCCCGATGCGCCGATTTGCCATGAAGGCCGTGTTCATGGCTCTCTCTTTCAGAAGAGCGGAGCGAGAGAGGATCGATTGGGATCGCCGCATCCTGATCTTCTCCACGGGGGTAACGATCGCCTTGATCGCACTCTACGTCTGGGCCAAGGCAACCTCGCGCTGGGAATGACGGGAGTGCGCGATGAATAGGTTTGCGCCGGCGCTGCTGGCCGTTGGCGTTCTGTGGAGCAGCGTTAGTCAAGCCCTGGACCTCGAACAGCGGCGCGCTGAGGCATTGCTGCAGCAGATGTGCGCACGGTGTCACGCGGTCGGCAAGACGGGCACGAGCCGAAACGAACTGGCACCGCCTTTCCGGACCCTCGGCGAGAACAAGCTCTACGACCCCGATTTCATGGAGCGCCTCCAGGAGGGTTACAGCAGCATTCACCGCTTCATGCCGACGTTTCGATTCGGCCGCGACGACGCCGCGGCCGTGGTAAGCTACCTGAGAGCGATTCAGGAGCTGCGGAAGCCTAAATAGGGCTGAACGGGAACCATCCCGGGTCGGACCAAGTTGCGGACCAGCAGCTTCCAACCGAACACGCTTTACGATGTCTTCCGCCCCCATCGAGCATGCCGACGGCCTGCCGCAGCCTCAGCGCAACCAGGCGGTGCTGACCATTGCGCTCGGCATCATCATGGCGGTGGTCGACAGCGCCATCGCCAATGTCGCGCTGCCGACGATCGCGGCCGACCTCGATGCGAGCCCGGCCTTCTCGATCTGGATCGTCAACGGCTATCAGCTCGCGATCACGATCTCGCTGCTGCCGCTGGCCTCGCTCGGCGAGATCGTCGGCTATCGCCGCGTCTATCTGGTCGGGCTGGTGCTGTTCACGCTCGCCTCCGCCTTCTGCGCGCTGGCGCATACGCTGCCGCTGCTGACGGTCGCACGCATCCTCCAGGGCTTTGGTGCCGCCGGCATCATGAGCGTCAATTCGGCGCTCGTGCGCTTCACCTATCCACGCAGCCAGCTTGGCCGCGGCATCGGGCTCAACGCACTCGTCGTCGCATTCTCGGCCGCAATCGGCCCGACGCTCGCCGCAGGCATCCTTGCGGTCGGAAGCTGGCCCTGGCTGTTCGCCATCAACGTGCCGCTCGGCGCTGTGACGCTGCTGGTCGGCTTGCGCAGCCTGCCGCACACCAGGCCTGCCAGCCATTCGTTCGACTGGCAGAGCGCGGGACTTTCCGCGATCACCTTCGGCGTCGGCATCGCGGCGGTCGACAGCGTCGGCCATGGCGAGGCGGCGATCACCTGCCTGATCCAGTTCGCCATCGCGCTCGTCGCCGGCGCGCTGCTGGTCTATCGCGAGACGCACATGACCTCGCCGCTGCTGCCGGTCGACCTGTTGCGCATCCCGGTGTTCGCGCTGTCGATCGCGACTTCGATCGCCTCGTTCTGCGGGCAGATGCTGGCCTTCGTCGCGATCCCGTTCTACCTGCAGAGCCGCTTCGGCTATTCGGCGGTGCATATGGGCCTGTTGATCACGCCATGGCCGATCGCGGTGGCGTTCGCGGCGCCGCTGGCCGGTCGCCTGGTCGAGCATTACCCGGCCGGCCTGCTCGGCGGCATCGGGCTCACGCTGTTCGCCTGCGGCCTTGCCGCGCTCGCGCTGCTGCCTGCAGCGCCAACGCCGCTGGACGTGATCTGGCGGATGGCGCTGGCAGGCGCCGGCTTCGGCCTGTTCCAGACCCCCAACAACCGCACCATGATCGCAGCCGCCCCGCGCGAGCGCGCCGGCGGTGCCAGCGGCATGCTGGGCACGGCGCGCCTGCTCGGCCAGACCACCGGCGCGGCGCTGGTGGCGCTGTTGCTCGGCCGCTATCCGGTCGAGGGCACCAGGCTGGCGCTCTTCGCAGGCGTAGGCTTCGCGCTCTGCGGCGCGGTGCTGAGCATGCTGCGGCTGTCCCCGGCTGGCGCACGCGGCGCCGAGCAGGTCCGCGTGCAGGACGATCAGCGCCTGCGGGGGGACTAGAGCGGGAGTATAACCTTGACAATGCAGCGCCTGCTTCGCTCGCTTGGAAGCGAAGAAAAATGAGGCGCCCGACCGAGGCGCCTCACAAAGGCTATGACGACGTCGGCGCCGACGGCGGCTTGTACGTCGATGGATCTACCGGCGGCACTCCCGCGTGCCTCTTGCCATTCACGGCGCGGGACACGCTGCCTTGGTTAAGTTCCAAGAAGATTGCAGTTTTGGTTTGGCTCCAACCATTTATCTCAACGAGATATTTGGCAAACGAAGCCTTTAGGGCAGTCAACGGGTATTGGACGCGCATGATAGGTCTCCCTAGTGGCGCATTGCTGGGAGACCTCAGTTGAAAATGGCGCCAGAGCCGCTATCTTTGTAGCTGTGAGCCGCGATCTAGTGCCACCTCAACTGAGGTCGGTTTAGTCTGCGGTCTGGCCGGGCAAGTGTTGAAGCCACTTGACCCGGCCTATTGCTGCCCTGATCTCGACCGCGATTGGATCGGGGTAGTTTCATCCTCCCTAGTGCGGCTGATCCAGCGTCCATCCCGCGCGACCGTGCGCGATGAAGTCGCCTGCCCCGGAAAGAAGCGCGCTGAGATTGTTGAGGGGATCGGAGCCTCCGAGGCGGATTCCCCTCGCCTCCAGATGTGCATCAATCTCCGTGATCCTGGTTGGCTCCGTCTTACCCCGCAGAAGCATGCGCGCCTCTTGCAGAGCTAGCTCCCGCTCCGGCGACCGCCGTCGGCCGGACCGTTGGGCGGGTCCCGGTCCAAGAGTGAAATAGCTTTCCTGCTGATCGGAGGGCGCGGCGTTGGATGGAGCAACGGCGGGAAGGTCCAGATAGCCTTCGCGGAGGGTGCGTAGGCGCTTTAGTCGGAGAAAACGGGGATCGCTCTCCAGCTCGGCTTCAAGCTGAGCAATCTCGCTATCAAGGGGCGTGGTCATAGTCATGGTGGCCCTCGCAGGTTCCTCTACCCAGTCATAGTATGGCGGAGGAGCCAGCGCTTCAAGGAGCCAGCCAGCAATTAATGCGTGGGAAAATGGCATGAAAGTAATTGACAGTTGGCTCCAGCACGATCTCGCTGTAGACAGCGAATCGATCTTTTTTTGTTCCTATCCGTGGCTTCCCGGATTTTGCCTTTTCCGGCTCTCGTTGCCGGGGCTGGCGGGCTTTTTCCCACTACAGTAGCAGCGCGTTCGAATCGCTCCCACGCGTCGTGATGCAATTCAATCCCTTTTTCCTCTTTAGGTTTTTTCATGCCGCGCAAGGCTCCCAAAAAGCGGAAGGCTTATGACGATCCGCACTTCAACAAACTAGCTCTTGTCATCGGCCACATCTGCATCAACTGGTCGCGGGTTGAAGACGTGATGGACTTCCTCATCTCGCGAATGATCCTTCTCGAAGAGGGAAGCAATCTTGCGAATGCCATTACGTCAAATATGGACATTCGAAACAAGATTCAAACGCTCAAAGCACTGGTCTATGAGCGTCGGACCGGCAATGCTTGGTTTAAAGAATACGCCCAATTGCTTGATCAAATCGACAACGAACTCCGGCCTGCACGCAATCGATATGTGCACAGTCACTGGTTTAGACCTGATGGGCGGTTGACGCGCGTCTCGAGAAGAGTTCGCTTCAGCAAGCCACAAGCCTTCAAAGAACTCGCTTTGACGACCGAGGAGCGAGACCGGGCCAGCCTTCGAGATGCCCAGCGTCTTTGTAGCGCGTTGGAGAACGCTTGGACCTCGCTCTTCTTTTTGTCGCTGCCGAAGTACGGCGGCCCTGCATTGCCGCCCACACCAGAGCAACAATCTCCTGATCAGGGAGCCCCCTGAATTCGTCCAACGTGTGTCGGTTGAGTTCTGCCACCACGGCTTAACATTTCCGGAACGGGCAGGCTGAACGCGCCAGTTCCGCCGACGGCGGGCACCCGCTTGGTCAAGATTATGATCCCCAATCGCACAGCCCCACGTCGAGGTCCCCACCATGTCCGTGCACAACCCCTGCGTGGCTTAACTATCCGGACCAATGACCTATTGCCCTCGCGCTCCGGTTGCGCTTGATTGTCGCGGGGAATAAGGGGCACTTCATGCGTTTACTGGGAATTGCGGCGCTCAGCGTCATGCTGGGCGGCTGCGCGTCTGTCACGCGCGGCACGACTGAAAATATCAGCATCTCATCGACACCTTCAGGCGTGGAAGCCGTCGTCAGCGGAATGGAAGTTCCGACCACCTGCACGACGCCCTGTTCGGTCGTCGTCAAGCGAAACGCCGACATCTCGATCACCTTCCAGAAGGAAGGCTACGAGCCGCAGATCGTCCCGCTCAGCCGGGACATCCCGACATCAGGGGCCGCCGGCTTCGCCGGCAATCTCCTGCTCGGCGGCGTCGTCGGCATGGGCGTCGATGCCGCGACCGGTGCAGCCACCGATCACAAGCCCAATCCGGTCATCGTGACGATGCAGCCGACGGTCCGCGCGCGGCCGGCGGCGCCGAAAAAGCCACGGGCGCCGGCGGCACCACCGCCCGATACCGGGACGTAAGCGGTCCCGCACTGCCTCCCAAACAAAAAGGCCGGCTCTTCAGCCGGCCTTTCGATTCATGTTGCGCGCCTGATCAAGCCTTGACCAGCGGACCCTTGGAGGTCGGCCCCTTCGGGCCGCCCGGCTTGGACTTGCCCGGCGGGCGCTTGCGGGCGCCGGGCAGCTTCTCCTGCTTCGGCGTGACCGGGCCCTCGACGAACTCGAAGCCGATCTTCTCCTTGGTCTCGTCGGCCTCGTCCTTGACCAGGACGACGCGGACGTGGCCACCGCTCTTGAGCTTGCCGAACAGCACCTCGTCGGCCAGCGGCTTCTTGATGTGCTCCTGGATCACGCGGGCCATCGGCCGCGCGCCCATCTGCTCGTCATAGCCGTGCTGAACCAGCCAGGCCTTGGCGGGCTCGGACAGCTCGATGGTGACGTCGCGGTCGCCGAGCTGAGCCTCGAGCTGGAGCACGAACTTCTCGACCACCGTGCCGATCACCTCGACGCTGAGATGGCCGAACGAGACGATGGCATCGAGGCGGTTGCGGAATTCCGGCGCGAACTGCCGGTTGATCGCCTCGTGGTCGTCGCCTTCCCGCTTCGAGCGGGTGAAGCCGAACGCCTGCTTGGCCAGATCCGAAGCACCCGCATTCGTGGTCATGATCAGGATCACGTTGCGGAAGTTGACCTGCTTGCCGTTGTGATCGGTGAGCCGGCCGTGATCCATGATCTGGAGCAGCACGTTGTAGAGGTCGGGATGCGCCTTCTCGATCTCGTCGAGCAGCACCACGCAATGCGGATGCTGGTCGACGCCGTCGGTGAGCAGGCCGCCCTGGTCGAAGCCGACATAGCCGGGAGGCGCGCCGATCAGGCGCGACACGGTGTGCCGCTCCATGTATTCGGACATGTCGAAGCGCAGCAGCTCGACGCCGAGCGACGCCGCGAGCTGCTTTGCGACCTCGGTCTTGCCGACGCCGGTCGGACCGGAGAACAGGTAGCAGCCGATCGGCTTCTCCGGCTCACGCAGGCCCGCGCGTGCGAGCTTGATGGAAGCTGCGAGCGACTCGATCGCCTTGTCCTGGCCGAACACGGTGCGCTTCAGGGTCTGCTCAAGATGCTTGAGCACCTCGGCATCGTCCTTCGACACGCTCTTCGGCGGGATCCGCGCCATCGAGGCGATCGTGGTCTCGATCTCCTTGATGCCGATGGTCTTCTTGCGCTTGTTCTCCGCGACCAGCATCTGTGCCGCACCGGACTCGTCGATCACGTCGATCGCCTTGTCGGGCAGCTTGCGGTCGTGGATGTAGCGCGAGGACAGCTGCACCGCAGCCTCGATCGCCTCATTGGTGTACTTCAGCCGGTGATAGTCCTCGAAATACGGCTTGAGGCCCTTGAGGATGGCGATGGCGTCCTCGACGGTCGGCTCGTTGATATCGATCTTCTGGAAGCGCCGCACCAGCGCGCGGTCCTTCTCGAAGTGCTGGCGATATTCCTTGTACGTCGTCGAGCCCATGCAGCGGATCGTGCCCGAGGCAAGCGCCGGCTTGAGCAGGTTCGAGGCATCCATCGCCCCACCCGACGTCGCGCCCGCACCGATCACAGTGTGGATCTCGTCGATGAACAGGATGGCGTTGGGATGCGCCTCGAGCTCCTTCAGCACCTGCTTCAGGCGCTCTTCGAAGTCGCCGCGATAGCGCGTGCCCGCGAGCAGCGTGCCCATGTCGAGCGAGAACACCGTCGCCGCAGCCAGCACCTCCGGCACTTCGCTGTCGACGATACGCTTGGCGAGGCCTTCCGCGATCGCGGTCTTGCCGACGCCGGCTTCGCCGACGAACAGCGGATTGTTCTTCTGCCGGCGGCACAGCACCTGGATCGCACGGTTGATCTCGGAATTGCGTCCGATCACCGGATCGATCTTGCCGTCGCGCGCCTTCTTGTTGAGGTTGACGCAATAGGTCTCGAGCGCCTCGCCCTTCTTCTTGGCGTCCTCGTTGCCCTTGGCCTCGGTCTCCTCGTCGACGCCGCGCACGGGCCGCGCCTCGGAGACGCCCGGGCGCTTGGCGATGCCGTGGCTGATGTAGTTGACGGCGTCATAGCGCGTCATGTCCTGCTCCTGCAGGAAATACGCGGCATGGCTCTCGCGCTCGGCGAAGATCGCGATCAGCACGTTGGCGCCGGTCACCTCTTCGCGACCGGACGACTGCACATGGATCACCGCGCGCTGGATCACGCGCTGGAAGCCGGCTGTCGGCTTGGCGTCGTCGGCGCCATCCGTCACCAAATTCTCGAATTCGGTTTCAAGGTAATTGACAAGGCTCGTGCGGAGCTTGTCGAGATCGACGCTACAGGCGCGCATGACGGCGGCTGCATCGGAGTCGTCGATCAAGGAGAGCAAGAGATGCTCGAGCGTCGCGTATTGGTGATGACGCTCGTTTGCGATCGCCAGCGCACGATGCAGGGATTGTTCAAGGCTTTGGGAAAAAGTCGGCATTCGCGTCCTCTATGGCCCCCACCATCATGGTCGTGATCGCCCGGTCAGGCAACAACAACCTTTGTCACATATAGTTATACAAGACCGCGGCGAAAGACCGGTTCCGCGACTCGGCCGCGACACTCCCGCGGTATTTTCGATGCAAAACCCGTTCCGATTTGGGCAGACCTGCCCATTTGGGCAGGATTGACGCTGGACGCGATGTGCTCGGGAATCATGCAGCAGGATGTGCTGCCATCACACACCACGCGAACAGAACCACTCTAAAGAACGCGAACGCGCGATTACTTCTTTTCCATCACGCATTGCAGCGGATGCTGGTGCTTGCGGGCGAAATCCATCACCTGCGTCACCTTGGTCTCGGCGATCTCGTAGGTGAACACGCCGCACTCCCCGATGCCGTGATGATGAACGTGCAGCATGATCTTGGTCGCGGCCTCGATGTCCTTGTTGAAGAACTTTTCCAGCACGTGGACGACGAACTCCATCGGCGTGTAGTCGTCGTTCAGGATCAGCACGCGGTAGAGGTTCGGCCGTTTGGTCTTGGGCTTGACCTTGGTGATGACCGAAGTGTTCGGCCCCGAGGGATTGCCCGAACGGTTCTCGTCATTGCTCATGCGAGGAGCGTAGGCAGCGGCTGGCGCGGACAGGTCGAGTCTGGAAGTCAATTGCGGCATGGCTCAGGCGTTCAAATTCCCCACGGAAGCGAATGGCGGTCGCCGCGCGCCCCGCCCTTCGGAGCCTGGCGCAGGCGCGCCGCCTCGTTGGATCGCCGCTCCCGACAAATCCGGCCCGAGCCGGATTGTTCGCCAGCAATATGGGCCTGCCCCCGGCTCGCCGCAAGCGCGCAAAAGTCCGGCCGATGCGGCCACAGGGCGGTCCCGATTCCCAGTCCGGGCGATCTTCGCAAGGTTAATCAATCCGGACCGATTTGACAAAATTTATGCCGCTCCCGTCTAGAACATGTTGACCAGGAACTCGGTCATTTTACGCGATTGCGACGTTTCGCCGGGGATACCCCGGACTTCTACGGTGCAATTTACCAAGCATTCAACGGCATGGCGCGAAATCGGGCAAACCACGGATCTCAGGGGGATCGTCATGTTTCGCTCGCCGCTTGTCAGCCTGATCGGTCGACGGCTTGCCCGCTTCGCAGCGGCCGAGCAAGGCAATATAGCCGTGATCTTCGCCATCGCGCTGGTCCCGGTGCTGGGCTTCATCGGCGCCGCGGTGGACTACAGCCGCGCCGCCCAGGCCCGCACGTCGATGCAGGCGGCCCTCGACTCCGCCGCCCTGATGCTCTCCAAGGATCTGTCGGCCGGCACCATCACCCCGTCGCAGATCAGCGCGAAGGCGCAAGCCTATTTCAACGGGCTGTTTACCGGCACCGCCACCCTGCCGTCGGTCAGCGTCGCCGCCACCTACACGGCGAGCACCAGCATGGGCTCGACGATCCAGCTCAACGGCACCGGCACCTACACCACCAGCTTCATGAAGATCGCCGGCTTCCCGACGCTCGGCATCGGCACAACGTCCACCAGCGCCTGGGGCAATGTCCGCATGCGCGTCGCCCTGGTGCTCGACAACACCGGCTCCATGGCCCAGGACGGCAAGATGCCCGCGATGCAGACGGCCGCGAAGAATCTGGTCGACCAACTCAGCGCGCTCGCGAAGGCCGACGGCGACGTGTACATCTCGATCGTTCCGTTCGCCAAGGACGTCAACGTCGGCGCCAGCAACTACAACAAGGACTGGGTCGACTTCAGCGATTGGGATGCCGCCAACGGCAGTTGGAGCTGCACTTCGGGCAACAACTGGAACTGCAATAACTGGAAATGGACGCCGGCCAACCACAGCACCTGGACCGGTTGCGTGGTCGATCGCGACCAGGACTACGACATCAAGAACACCACGCCGACGAGCGGCAATGTGGGAACACTCTTCCCCGCCGAGCAATATTCCTACTGCGACTCCGGCAGCTCGTCCTATCTGCAACCGATCATGCCGCTGAGCTATGCCTGGAGCTCGCTCAAGAGCCGCATCGACGCCATGAAGCCGACCGGCAACACCAACCAGGGTATCGGCCTCGCCTGGGGCTGGATGACGTTGTCGACCGGCAATCCCATGAACGCGCCGGCCAAGGACCCGAACTACACCTACAAGGACGCGATCGTTCTGCTCTCCGACGGACTGAACACACAGAACCGCTGGTACAACAATGCTTCGCAGATCGACGCGCGACAGAAGAAGCTCTGCGACAACGCCAAGGCCGAGAACATCACGATCTACACGGTGCAGGTGAACACCGGCAGCGATCCGACCTCGAGCGTATTGCAATATTGCGCCAGCAGCAGCGACAAGTTCTACCTGGTCACCTCGGCCAGCCAGACCGTCTCGGTGTTCAAGGACATCGGCACCTCGCTGTCGAAGCTGCGCGTGGCGCGCTGACGGATCGACCGCGCGCAAACAAAAAGCCCGGCTGGTTCAGCCGGGCTTTTCGATTCCAGAATGTCGCGAAGAAACGTTACTGGGCGGCCGGGGTGAACTTCGACACGATGGTCTCGACCGGCTTGAACGCCTGCTTGGCGAGGTCGCTGTAGAGGCCGGCGATCTTCTGCGATTCCGCAACGAAGGTCTCGTAGGCGGAACGGGCGAAATCGGTCTGCGCTTCCATGGCCTTGTCCAGGGACTTCACGCCGGAAAGCTTCTCGACGAAGGACTTGGTGTCTTCGAACGACTTCTTCGTATAGTCGCCATAGGCGCTGGCAATCGCCTGGAGGCCGTGCTGCACCGAGGTCGCGGAGGCGACGTACTGCTCGAAGTGCTCTTTCCCGTAGTTCTGAAAGTCTTCAACCTTGAACATTTCGGAATCCTTTTCCCTGGCTCGCGTCGGGAAGCCCCGGCTCCCTGACCTGCCCACAATTAGTGCAACGCACAAAAAAGTCAAGAATCTTGTGCGTCGCACAAAAAGAGCTATCAAAGGACGCAAGTCGCGGAGATTCCCGGGGTTTCCCGCAAGGGTTCCTTAAGCTTTTGGAAACCGCAGCCCCCTACCCTGATTCCCTGGACGTGTTCAGCTTCCGCAGGCGGTCAAAAGCCGTTTGAGAACATCACCTTAGCCAGAATAGCGGCTCAGGCCGAACGTCCCCCGCGGCGAACACCAGCGGAGGGACAGCCTGAGCAGGTAATGATCCCGGGTCCATTGGGCACAATTTCGCCTCACGAGCCGGTGATCAGTTGAGAAACGGGGACGGGGTTCCATGCTTCGTAAAAACTTGTCTTCCTCGCGCTTGGCGCGGGTTGGCGTTTTCGGGCTTCTTACGGTCACCACCGCGGTCATCTTCACGACCGATGCCGCCGAGGCGCGGCGCCATCGCCGGCACTACGCGCATCACCGGGTGCAGCGCGATGTATCCGACAGTTCCAGCCCGAAATTCGCATCCATCATCGTCGACGGCAATTCCGGCGCGGTGCTGCAGGCAACGAGCCCCGACGGCATCCGCCACCCCGCCTCGCTGACCAAGATCATGACGCTCTACCTGCTGTTCGAGCGCCTCGAGTCCGGCAAGATGAAGCTCGACACCGAGATGCCGGTGTCCCAGCACGCCGCCGATCAGGATCCGACCAAGCTGAACCTGCGTGCCGGCCAGACCATCCGTGTCGAGGACGCGATCAAGGGTCTCGTCACCCGCTCCGCCAACGACGCCGCCGTCGTGATCGCCGAAGCGATCGCCGGCGACGAGGACGACTTTGCCCAGATGATGACGCGCAAGGCGCGCGCGCTCGGCATGTCCCGGACCGTCTACCGCAACGCCAACGGCCTTCCCAACGACGAGCAGGTCACGACCGCGCGCGACCAGGCCACGCTCGGCCGCGCCATCCAGGAGCGCTTCCCGCGCTACTATCGCTATTTCGCGACCTCGACCTTCAACTGGCGCGGCCAGTCGATCCGCAATCACAATCACCTGCTCGGCAGCGTCGAGGGCGTGGACGGCATCAAGACCGGCTACACCCGCGCCTCCGGCTTCAACCTCGTCAGCTCGATGCGCCGCGGCAACCGTCACCTGATCGGCGTCGTGCTCGGCGGCCGCAGCGGCGGCTCGCGCGATGCCATCATGCGCAATCTGCTGGCCGAGAATCTCGAGAAGGGCGCGACCACGCACACCGTTGCCGCGGTCACCGAGCGCAATGGCGCTGACGCAGCCACCGAAGTTGCCGACGCCTCGGATACGCCGCCGGCTCGTCCCGCTGCGCCGGTCCAGGCCGCGGCCCCCGCTCCCGAGGCCGCCCCATCGCGTCTGGCGGCCCGCCTGTCGACGCTGGCTGCCGCCACGGCCGCGGTGCCGCCGGCCCCGATCAAGCCGGAAGCCAGCAAGCCCGAGGTTCGGCAGACGGAATCCAAGATCGAGCCCGCGCCGCTCACCAATGGCGTGATCTCGAGCCAGCCTCTCTCCATCATCCCCGGCTCGTCCGAGCCGATGAAGCCGGTCAGGGTCAAAACGGTTCAGGTCAAGGCCGGCGCCGTGAAGGTCGCCTCGGCCGCCCCGGCCGCGGTCGCGCCGCAGGTCACGAACACCGTTATGTCCCGCTCCGACGTCGCGGAAACCTCCGGCGCCGTCGTCGCCCGCGCCGATCTGATCAACAAGCCCGAGATGATGAGCCCGCCGGACGCGCCGAAGGCGGACGTCGCCCGCACCGAGCTGCCGCGGCAGCCCGCCGGGTTCGGCACCGGCAACGGCATCCTCGGCGTGCTGCCGGCTGCAACCGCCGCCGCGCCCGCTCCGGTCGCTCCGAAGCTCGCTTCTGCCGATCCGGCGCCGCAGCCGATCCAGATGAGCGCCACCGCCAAGCCGGTCGTCACCCACAGCGGCTGGATCGTCCAGGTCGGCGCGCTCGAGAGCGAGAACGAAGCCCAGCAGCGCATCGACGCCGCGCGCAGCTCGGCCCGCGGCCTGCTCAGCAAGGCCGATCCGTTCACCGAGCCCGTCCTCGCCAAGGACAATCGCAAGCTCTACCGCGCCCGCTTCGCCGGGCTCGAGCGCGATCAGGCCGAAGCGGTCTGCCGCGCCCTGAAGCGCGCCGAGATCTCCTGCATCACCGTCCGCAACTGATCCTCGTCACATCGCTCCGATCAAAAGCCCGCGCCTTCGGCGCGGGCTTTTTTCGTTTCGCCGACGCGGTGATGCGAAGTCTGTTCCGCGACAACCTCTCGTCAACAATTTACGGTTAAATTTTTACTCAAGAGATCGACCACGCCGACAACGGCGGGCATCGGGGCGACGACAGACAGAGCAAACGGAGCTCACGCGGGTACGGGCGTTTGTAGCGTGGTGCCGGAGTTAGCCGTTATGCGTGCGAAGCAGAGTATCCTTGGCCTCGTTTACCCGGGCAGCGAGATAGTTCGAGCCCCCCTGGTCGGGATGGAGTTTCTTCATCAGGGACTTGTGCGCCCGGCTGATGTCGTCACGCCCCGCCCCCGGCTGCAGGCCAAGGATCTGATAGGCCTCCTCCGCCGTCATTTTGCTGCTCGCCGCCGCGCGGCGCTGCCCCCCTGCCGCATCGCCCTGCGCGTTCTGACGCCAAGCGGGAAACCGGCGGTCCAGATAGCTTTCAAGTAAGGCCACACTCTCGGCGTCGAACGTCGGGACCATGGCCAGCAGGCTCGGAAGATCGAACTCGCCGAGATCGCGCCCGGCGTGAGGCCCGGCGACGATCTGCCCGCCGAGCTGGCCGGAATCGTGGTCGAGCCGCATATCCAGGAATTGCGAGCGCACCCGCGAGGTCTGCCCCGACGCGGGCGCAGCACCGCCGCCGAACAGCCCGCCGATATTGCCGAAGCCGGCATTTGCCAGCGGGGTCCAGCCCAGCAGCCCGGCGCCGAAGAATCCGAGCGGGATCGCCACCACCAGCTCACCGCGCAAGCCCGTGAAGGCTGCGATCGCCAGCGCCAGCACGCCGCCGCCGAATCTGATGGTGCGCGCCAGCACCGCCGGATTGGCGGCGCGGAACATCTGGAGCAGCAGATAAAGCGTGATAATTGCGACAGCGCCGGCGATCAGGGTCATGACCGGAATATAGTCGCCCTCGCGGCAAAATGCATGGCATGCGCGCCGCCGCGAGCCGCGGCGGCCGGGGCGCTACTTCATCTGACCGATCAGCTTGGCCGCGCCGCTCGCGGTCTTCGCCAATTTCAGCAATGCCTCGCGACCGCCGGCAGCATAGGCCGCGGCCGCCCGCAGCAGCTCACGCAACTGCGCCGCCGCTCCCGGATCGAACCGGCACCAGGCACCGCCGGTCAGGCGCGCGATCTCGCGAAAGGCCTGCTCGGCGACGGCGTCATGACCTTCCTGAAACACGAACACGGGCACCTTGAGCATGCCGAGCTCGCCGGCCTTGGCGCAGAGCTCGTCGACCCTCTCCTCCATGGCGTCGCCGACGAAGACAACGGCCCGCACGCCGGACGCCACCGCCTCGCGACGCGCCTCGCTCAACACCTTGCCGATCTGGGTATCGCCGCCGCGGCAATCGATCTTGCTCATCAGCGCCGCCAGCCTGGTGCTGTCGGAGATCCACCCCGTGGCGCGGCACTCGTTCAGGCCGCGATAATAGACCAGCCTGATGTCGAGGCTGCCGAGCGCCGCGGTCTCGCGAAACATGTCGGCCTGAAGCGCGCAGGCCATGTCCCAGGTCGGTTGCCGGCTCATCGTCGCATCCAATGCGAAGATCAGCCGCCCCTTCGCGCCCGGCGCATGGGGTGACAGCGCCCGCGCCCTGGCGACGAAAGCGGCGATGTCCTGCGCCGTCGACGTTTCGGCTTGCGGCACCGTGCCCCCCGCTTGCGCCGAGACGGCATCGCCGCGAGACGGCTTGATGGGTTCGCCTGACATCCCTCGACCCTTGACCTGAGCAGCTAATGTGGTCAGCGCAGGCAGCCCGGTCAACGTGCAAAGCCCCCGCGGACGGAGCCGGCGGGGGCTTTGGCAATCAGCGTAGTCGGTGTCGAGAACGTCAGCTCGATCTCGGCTCTCGATCTCAGCTCTTGGCAGGCGCCATCAGCGCGACGGGGCCAGGCTCGAGGATGTTGGGCGGCGACGATTGCGTGTCGACCGGCGCGATCTCGCTGTCGGTCGCGCTCAGGAATTTGTCGAGCATGCTCTGGATCGAGCTCTTGGCGACATCCGGGCCGGTATCGCGCATGTCGTTATGCTGAAATTCGGTCTTCACGACCTGGATGCCCGCCTTCTCGCATTCCTCGTCGGTCGGGATCACGCCGGCATCGGTCTTGAACTGCGGATCCTGCGAGCGGAACGACAGGATCTTGAACTTGCCGGCGGTGACGAAGGGCACGCGCAGATTGTCGAGCGTGACGACCTTCTTGACCTCATCCGGATACTGCTTGGCGAAATACATGGTGATGTCGCCGCCCATGGAATGGCCGACCATCGTCACCCTGGCGTAGTCGGCGTTGGGCTGAACCTTCTTCATCTCCTGCATGGCAAGATGAATGTTGGCGACACCGCGCAGGATCTGCGGCAGTCGGCCGACATAGAGCTCGCCTGGCTTGGTGACCATCGGAGGGTCGGTCGGCAGATCGTGCTGCGGGCTCACGACCATGTAGCCGCGCGCAGCGAAGATGTTGGCGAGGAAGCCGTACTCGGTGTTCTTGACCGTGTTGCCGTGATTGATCACCGCGACCGGCAGCGTGATCATGCCGGCATTGGCCTGCATTTCCTTGTCGCGGCGCACGGCGATGTAAACCGGCACAGGACGATTATCGCGCGAGGCGTCGTAAAAGGTGATGGTCTCGTGCTTGATCGCCCACTTGCTCGCCGTGAAATAGGCGATGCCGCAGAGGGCACTGACCGAAACCAGAACGGCAATTCCACGCTTCATTTTCGTCCTCAGCCTCAGGCGCTTGCGGCCTGAATCCCTGTTGAAAATCGTGTTGTTCCGAGGCTCTTCGGCCTCTGGTCGCCTATTCCCCAATATATGTCACAGGCGCGTGACAGGAAGGCCAAATATTGTGAACTTGCAGCTCTTTCGTTGTGCGCCGCACACGTTTTCTGGGCACCCCGTTTTCTGATGGCTACGTCAGGATGCAGCTCACCATCCGACGCAACCGGTCTCGATTGGGTTCAATTTCGCAGTAAACGTAGGATGAAAACGGCCGAAGGCCGCCGGCGTTCCCTTGGGAACCCGCCGCCCGGATCGATCGGAAGTAGCGTTATACCGCTTCAGGCGCCCAAGATGTCGTGGACTTCGAGCGGCTTGTCGACCTGGTTGAACCACTCGGCCCGGTTGGCGGCGCGGCGACGGCCGCGCTCGTCGAGCGGCAGCTTGAGCTGGCGGAGCAGGCTCGTCACCTCTTCCCGCGCGGTGAGGTGGCCGAGATTGGGCCGCATGCCGAGCGTGGCCTCGTCGATCTCGTCCAGCGCGGTCAGGCCGCGCGGGAAAAACTCGCGATAGACGACGCGTTCGGCGAAGCCGTCGACGTAGCGGAAGCCGAGCCGCAGCGACAGATCCTTCAGCCCTTCGGCGACCAGCTGCTTGTTGCGCGAGCCGAGCATCGACAGGCGGTTGCGCACCACGATCCAGTCGGTGGTCGCCCCGTCGAGCTGGCGGCGCTTGCGGCGGACGTCGCGCACCATCTCGGCGTAATGGCTCTCGCCCGTCACCGCGTAGTTGGCGGGATCGACGGTGCCGAGCACGTCGAAATCCAGGAAGCTGTCGTTGATCGGCGTCACCAGCGTGTCCGCCATCGAGTGCGCGAGGCGCATCAGATAGCTGTCGGTGCCGGGCGTATCGATCACGATGAAGTCGAAGCTGCTCTCGACCGCCGAGACCGCTTCCATGAACTGCTGGAACTCGGAATTCTCATTCTCTGCAATCTGCATGGTCTCGCCGAGCTTGATGCAGCGATGCACCGGCAGCTCGAGGTCGAGCTTGGTGCGGCGGGCCCAGGCGGAACGGTTGTTGATATAGTGGGTGAAGCTCTGCTGGCGGCAGTCGAGGTCGATGGTGGCGACGCGCTGGCCGGCCTTCAGGAGCGCGACCGCGATGTGCAAGGCGGTGGTCGATTTGCCGGAGCCGCCCTTCTCGTTGCCGAGCACGACCACATGCGCCGAGCCGGATTGGCCTTGGCTAGCCTGCACAAGCATGGCGATCCTCAACACCCCTAATGAATATCTTCGAGTTGGCCGCGTCTGCGGTCAAGTGAAATGCGTGACGGGAAATGCAAATCGTACTGCGCCGTTCTTCATCATGAATCGCGGCACCAATCTTCGTCTGTGATCCAGCCCACAATGTCGCGCTGTCGCGCGGCCGTGCGCGGGATGCTGTGCCGCATCCCCATGCATGGCGTCCATGCCCGCCGCTTGTTAAGGTTAGCCGCCCCGGGCGCCCGGATCACGCCGCGCCGATTCCAAAACCCTGTCGAGTCCTGATGTCATCAAGCCCCCTGATCGCCCGCACGGTCCCGGCCTTGCGCCGCGCCGTCGACAATCTTCGCAAGCGAAAGGCCACGATCGCGATGGTCCCAACCATGGGGGCCCTCCATGACGGACATGTGTCTCTCGTTCGCCTCGCCAAGCGGCGCGCCAGCCGCGTCGTGGTCTCGATTTTCGTCAACCCGACCCAGTTCGCCCCGACCGAGGATTTTGGCGCCTATCCGCGCACCTGGAAGGCCGACATCGCCAAGCTCGCCGCCGAGGACGTCGACATCGTCTGGCATCCGGAGGTGAAGGCCATGTATCCCGACGGCTTTGCCACCCGCATCGTGCCGGAGGGGCCGGCGCTGGCCGGCCTCGAGGACCGCTTCCGCCCGCACTTCTTCGGCGGCGTCGCCACCGTGGTCGGCAAGCTGTTCACCCAATGCCGGCCGGACGTTGCGATCTTCGGCGAAAAGGACTTTCAGCAGCTGCGGGTGGTGACCCAGATGGCGCGCGACCTCGACCTCGGCGTCAAGGTGATCGGCTCGCGCACCGTGCGCGAACGCGACGGGCTCGCGATGTCCTCGCGCAACGTCTACCTGTCGCCCGAGGAGCGGCAGACCGCCCCTACCCTCTACCGCGCCATGAGGGAGAGCGCGCAGCGGATCAAGGCCGGCGATGCCATCGCCCCTGCGATGGCCGGCGGCGCCGAGATGATCAAGGCGGCGGGCTTTGCCCTCGACTATTACGAGGTCCGCCACGCCGAGACGCTGGCGCCGGTCACCTCGCGCAAGGACGGCCCGTTGCGGATCCTGGTCGCAGCCAAGCTCGGCAGCACCCGCCTGATCGACAATATCGGAGTTTAGAGCAGCCCGAGATCGCGCAATTCGCGCCGCATCGGCTCCGGCATGGCCGCGATCGAGCCGGCGGCGGACTTGCCGAGATCCGGCGGCACGGAATCCTCGGTGAGATAGCGCCAGCCCTGGAACGGCCGCATCGGCCGCGGCGACACCGAGATCACCTTCGGCTGCATCACGATGCGGCAGCGCCCGATGCCGTCCTTGTCGCGGAACGGCTCGATGCCGATGATCTTTTCCCGCGCGGCGATCTCGCCCTTGATCACCCAATAGAGCGACCCGCCCGCGAGGATCTCGGCGTCGCGCTTGGGGACCATGCGGGTGATGTGGATGTGATGTTGCGGCAGACCTTTCTTCTTGGCGGTCTGCATCCGCTCGGCCACCCACTCCTTCAATTCCTTGACGGAGTCGCAACCGACGGCGAGCTTGATCAGGTGTAGCGGCATGCCCAAGCATTAGCCGGGCAGCTTCGCATTTGGAATGCCGATCTACTCGTTATCCGCAGCCGCCGGAGCGGCCACCGACGCCGGCGGGGGCGCCAGCGGAACCGGTGCGGCGGGCGCGCGCGCGGCCTTCGGCGCCGGCGGCTTCTTCGCGGCCGGTGGTGCCGCGGTCGCCGCCGCCTGGGCCGAGGCAGCCGCCGGCAC